>JASHSG010000043.1 GCA_030040935.1 Acidobacteriaceae bacterium
CGTGCCAGTTCCATCGTGAGCGTGCTCAGCAGGAGAATCGCGGTATTAAGGAAGAGGATGCGCGGCAGCAAGATGGGATGCCAGTCGCCGATTTGCTGGAGTGTGCGCGGGTCCATGTGCGTGGTAGCCTGGCGCGCGTAGAAAAACGCAACCAAAGCGATAAAGAACATCATGTCGCCGGCCAATGCGCAGAAGACAAATGCACGAGTCCGGTTTAGGCCCTCGCGCGGGCCGCGGCGCGGGCTGCGCCAGTCGTCGTCGCCTCCGCCTCCGCCTCCGCCGGTGGGCCGGCGGTCGACCGGAGGCTTGCCGCCGGTGCCGGGGGCCTTGCGCTCAACGTCGGGCGGGATGGGGGTGAAGATGGGCGGCATCGGTGAACCCTGTGAGGATGAATTTACCTCACCTTTTGCTTGGACGCACCGAAAATCGGAAGAGCGGGCCGGGGATTGAGAAAAGCCGATGGGCTCGCGTCTGAGGCCGCAAATCGACTTGAGGATCGAGTCCGTTTTGGCTGATTGGCGGTAAGTGGGTCGAAGATCGGGAGATCAAGGGCGCCCCGGGTGAGGCTTGCGTCTTCGGCCTGGGAGCGCGCGGTGTGTGTTTGCCGCCCTTGGTTGCGAAAAAACGAGAAGTACGGTTCCCGGTTAATTGGACGCGGAGTTTTGCGCCATCTCAGCACGGCACTTCTCGCAAAGGAAGCCCCTTCCTTCGACTTTGGTCAAGCCGTAAAAATTGTGAAACGTGACCTTGCAGCCGTCACAGCGGTTCAGCGCCTTCAGTTCGGCATCGATGTTGGAATAGTCCCGCAAGTGATATTGAAAATAGATTGGGCCGAAGAGAAGGGTCATCACGACGGAAAGTGGAATGGAAATTGGCTCGCTTTGGAGCTCTGAGCGGAGGATGAAGACGTTCGTAATTCTGAGCGCGACTGCGACCAGCCACAACCCTGCGATCACGCCGTTCGCGCTGCCTCCAATATAAAACCCGAAAAGGATCAGGAATCCTCCGCCCGATTCTCCGGCGAAAAGAAAACAGAGCTGCGCGATCAAGAGGCCGATCGCCAGGGGAAATGCGACACTTCTTCCTCTAACCCTTCGCGACCAGTTGCTTTGCACGATGAGCCAGACCCAGGGAAAGATGAAGCCGGTCAACAATCCGAGAACGAGTACCCATATCCAATGGAGACGCGGCGCGGGGATCGGCTCGCCTGTTCGATTGGCAGTTGAATCGCCGCGCACTTCGGGCATGCGCCAAAGAATACGCGGCGGTCGGGAACCTGTAAAGAGCCGGCTGGAGGTTTGGGTGTCCCGTCGTCGAGCCCTTTTTTGAAGACCGGGATTGCAGGATCGTTCAATGCGAGCCGATGGCCGGCACTCAGCCGGAGCGGCCAATCACCATCCGCGGGTTTGGAGCAATTCTTTCTCCTCGATGGCCGCCGCGGCGAGGCCCTTCATGGTTCCTGTGACCTGCTCTGAAACTTCGGCGAGAATCTTGGGATCGTTCCAATGCGTGGTAGCCGCGACGATGGCCTTGGCGCGCGAGACCGCTTCTTCGCGCTCCTTGGGCGAATTCTCCACGTCGAGAGGCGTCGCGCGCTCCTTCATGAAGATTCCCGAGCCGACGAAGATGGCCTCGGCGCCGAGCTGCATCATGAGCGCGGCGTCGGCGGGAGTGGCGATGCCGCCGGCCGAGAAGTTGGGCACGGGAAGCCTGCCATTCTTCGCGACCATCCGGACCAGCTCATAGGGCGCCTGCAGGTCTTTGGCTGCGGCATACAGCTCCTGTTCGCTGAGAACGGTCAGGGTGCGCATCTCGCGCGTGATCTGGCGCATGTGCTGCACGGCGTGGACCACGTCGCCGGTGCCTGCTTCGCCCTTTGTCCGGATCATGGCCGCGCCTTCAACGATGCGCCTCAGGGCTTCGCCCAGGTTGCGCGCGCCACAGACGAAGGGTGTGGTGAAGGCGTGCTTGTCGATGTGATGCGCCTCGTCGGCGGGAGTCAGGACCTCGCTTTCGTCGATGTAGTCGACGCCCAGCTCCTGCAGAATCTGCGCTTCGGCGGTGTGGCCGATGCGGGCCTTGGCCATGACCGGAATGGAGACGGCCTGAATGATCTGCTTGATCAGCGAGGGCCGCGCCATGCGCGCCACGCCGCCTTCGGCGCGGATCATGGCGGGGACGCGCTCGAGAGCCATGACGGAGGCCGCGCCTGCCTCTTCGGCGATGCGCGCCTGCTCAACGCTCATCACGTCCATAATGACGCCGCCCTTGAGCATCTCGGCCAGACCCACTTTAAGGCGGAGAGTGGTGCCGGCGAAACCGCTGTTTTCTGTGGACTCAGGCATGGTCTTCGACCTCGGAAGGCGGCAGATCCCGCGTCGCGCGCGATGCGAAGCTGCAAAGTCTTTCCAGCTTTAAGTGTAACAGCGAAGTGAATGCCCCGCAGCGGGTGCGAGGCGAAGAGCTGAGGGCGCGACGGGCCTCCGGCGCGCAATTCTTAACCCAATCCAATTCTTCATTCATCCTGCTGGACCCTTTTCTGCTGAGTTCAGGGTCGATGGGTTCCTTTCAGCCGCTTCCGGGGGCCGTGCAACTGGCAGCTGCCGGGCAATCTTCGGCAGGTGGACACTCCGCTGCGGCGGGCGCACAACCCGGTGCAGCCGGGGCGCGTCCGGTTGCAACGGCGGCGCATCCGCCGCCAGGCCATGCGGATGGAACCGAGCGTGGCGCAGCAGCGCCGGCAGACGCGGCCGGCGGAGAGACGGCCCGGGCGCTGGTTCCGTCTCCGTGGCCGAAGGGGGACCAGGAGGCCGAGCCGGAGTTCGGGGCGGTGGTGGCGCGATTGCCGGTGGAGATGGACGTGGCTGTGCCGGTGCGCCAGTTTCGGGTGCGCCATCTGCTGGCGCTCGAGCCGGGCGCGGTCATCGAGTCGCAATGGAACCACGGCAACGATCTGCCCCTGACCGCCGGAGACGTGCGGCTGGGGTGGACCGAGTTCGAAGTGATCGAAATGCAGTTGGCGGTGCGCCTGACGCGGCTGGTGTGAAAGAGGCAGGCAGCAGGAAACAGCGAGCCGTGAGCAGAAGGCATGAAATGACGGAGAGAATTGGCGGGATCGCCGGCTGGTTGATCAGCCGGCTCAAAGGCCGCCGGCGCGTCGAGCCCCGCCTTGTGCTCGTGGAGCGGATCATGCTTGGGCCTCGCCAGTCACTGGCGCTGGTCGAAGCCGAAGGGCGAAGGATTCTGGTGGCCACTGCGGCCGAGGGCGGACCGGCGTTTTACCCGCTCGACAGGCCGGCGAGGGTCCAGGCGGGTGGGCGAATCGCCGCATGCAGACCGGCCCACGGTCACGCGCAACGGCAGTCGAGGGTTACATGGTGACCGCCTTGATCGCCGGTTCGATGAGGGGCCTGACCGAAGGCTTTCTGCATGCCTGGCCGAACTGGGCGAATTCTCTGGCCGCGGCTGCTCCGGCGGGCGTGCCGCTTCTTCCCGACCTGAACGCCAAACTGCATCCATCGGACTCGACCCCGTGGACGATTCTTCTGGTTCTAACCCTGATCACAGTACTGCCTGCGATCTTGATGTGCATGACGCCGCTGGTGCGGCTTCTGGTGGTCTTTCATTTCCTGCGCCAGGCGCTGGGCACGCAGACGGCTCCCTCAAATCCCACACTCATGGGGCTGGCGCTGATGATGACGTGGTTCCTGATGGCGCCGGTGCTCAATCAGGTCGATCAGCAGGCCGTGGAACCTTATCGCGCGGGACAGATTACGGGAATGGAAGCGATCGATCGCGGCACGGTGCCGGTCAAGCATTTTCTGTTGCGCTACGCACGCGAGAAAGACCTGGCGCTGTTCGCGGCGGCGGGGCAGATTCCGAGGCCGCAGAGGCCGGACGACCTGCCCATGCGCGTCGTGGCTCCGGCCTACATCCTTTCGGAGCTTAAGGCCGGCTTCGCTATCGGCGCAGTGTTGTTTCTGCCATTTCTGCTGATCGACATGGTGACGGCGGCGATCACCACTTCGATCGGCATGTTCCAGTTGCCTCCGGTCGTGGTCTCGACGCCGCTCAAGATTCTTTTGTTCGTGATGGTGGATGGATGGAATCTGCTGGCCAGCTCGCTCATGAAGAGTTTTTGAAGGGAGACCCATGACCCCCGACCTGATCGCCGAGCTGATGCGCCAGCTGATGCGGGAGGCAATCGTGCTTGCCGCGCCGTTGCTGATCGCCGCGGCGGCCTTGAGCTTTGCACTGAGCCTGCTGCAGACCCTGACCAGCCTGCAGGACCAGTCGCTCACCACGGTGCCGCGTCTCGCGGCGATTGCGCTGATTCTGCTCGCCGGCATGCCCTGGTTTCTGGAGCGGATGGCGGCCTATGCGCGGCTGCTGCTGGGCGACTTTCGCCGCTATCTGGGGTGAGTGGGCAGGGAACAGGGACGGGGAAAAGGAAACCGCAGGCAGCAGGGGAGATGGCGCTGGACATGACCGAATGGGGCAACTTCCTGAGTGCGATGACGCTGGCCCTGGTGCGGGTGAGCGGCATGGTCGCCTTCGCCCCGTTCTTTTCGTCGACGGCATTGCCCATCCGCGCCAAAGCGGTGTTTGTGGGCGCGGTGGCGTGGCTCGTGGCGCCGCTGGTGGCCACTTTGCCTCACGGCGGGGCGACGCTCAGCTTGCAGGCCATCGTGGGCGAGCTCGCCGTAGGACTGGTCTACGGGCTTTCGCTCGCCCTTCTGAACGAGATGCTCATCTTTGCGGGCCAGATTGCGGGGCTGCAATTCAGCTTCTCGCTGGTCAACCTCCTCGATCCGGAATCGGCGATTCAGACGCCGCTGCTCGGCGACCTGTTTCAGGTAATGGGTACCCTGGTGGTGATCGCGGCCGGCCTCGACCGGATTCTGCTGGCTTCGGTCCTGCGCAGCTTTCGAGTCGTGCCGCTGGGCAGTTATGCCTTCGCCGCCCCCACTGCTCTGGCGATCGTGCGCGCCGCAGGAGGGATCTTTTTGGCCGCGCTGGAGCTGGCCGCGCCGGTGTTGGCCGCGACCATGCTGGTGGAGATTGCCGTGGCCCTCCTGGGCAAGCTCAGCCCGCAGCTTCCTGTCATGTCGCTGACCGTGCCGCTGAAGACCCTGACCGGATTTGTGATTCTCCTCGGGTCTCTGGCGCTGTGGCCGCGCTTTATCGAGGCGCGCTTTGCCGGATTGCTGGACATGGCCGAGCGGCTAATCGCAGCCCCCCGTGCGACGGCTGGGTTGGGAGGCTGAACCATGGCCGGAGAGCGCACTGAACAGGCCACGCAGCATCGCCGCGAGAAGGCACGCAAGGAAGGCGACATCCTGCACAGCCGCGAGCTCACCGGCGCGGCGGGAACTCTGGCCGGGGTGATTGCTTTGGGCATGGTGGGCGG
>JASHSG010000044.1 GCA_030040935.1 Acidobacteriaceae bacterium
CGCACCAAAACCGTCTGTACCTACTGCGGCGTTGGGTGCAGCTTCGACATCTGGACGCGCGACCGCCAGATTCTGAAGGTCGAGCCTGCGCAGGGACCGTCCAACGGCGTCTCGACGTGCATCAAAGGCAAATTCGGATGGGGATTCGTCAACAGCAAGGATCGCCTGACGGCCCCGCTAATTCGCGAAAACGGAAAGTTCCGCAAAGCCGGTTGGGACGAGGCGCTCGCGCTCGTTGCTCGCAGATTCTCTGAAATCAAAGGCGAGACCGGACCCGACTCACTTGCCTTTATCTCTTCGTCGAAATGCACCAATGAAGAAAGCTACCTGATGCAGAAGCTGGCACGCGCGGTGATTGGCACCAACAATATGGATAACTGCTCACGCTATTGCCAGGCGCCTGCGACGATTGGCCTGTTCCGCACAGTCGGTTATGGAGGCGATTCGGGGTCGATCAGCGACATCGAGCAGGCGGAGCTGGTCCTCATTGTCGGCAGCAACACCGCTGAGAGTCATCCCGTGCTCGCCACACGCGTCAAGCGCGCGCATAAGCTGCACGGGCAAAAGCTGATCGTCGCCGATTTACGAGAGCACGAAATGGCGCGCCGCGCCGACGTTTTTCTCCATCCCAAACCAGGTACAGATCTGATCTGGCTCTCCGCGATTACGCGCTATTTATTCGACAACGGCCTCGCCAATACAACCTTCATCAAGCAATGGGTCGATTGCGCAGAAGATTACCTGAAGAGCCTGGAGCCGTTCACGCTCGCGATGGCCAGCGAGCGCTCTGGCGTTCCACAAGAAACTCTGATCAAAGTTGCACACATGATCGCCGAAGCCGGCAGCGTATGCATTCTGTGGGCAATGGGCGTAACGCAACACGTCGCGGGGTCAGATACGTCGACGGCAATTTCGAATCTGCTGCTCGCGACCGGCAATTACATGCGGCCCGGGACCGGCGCCTATCCCCTGCGCGGCCACAACAATGTGCAGGGAGCCAGCGATCACGGCGCCATGCCTAACTTTTTCCCCGGTTATCAGAAGGTTGAGGATCCAGCCATCCGGGAGAAATTTGAGCGCGCGTGGGGCGTCAGGCTGCCGCCGAAACCAGGCCTGAATAACCACCAGATGATCGACGCCATCCACGACGGACGCTTGAAAGCCATGTACTTGTTCGGCGAAGAGATGAGCCTTGTCGATTCCAATGCGAACTACGTTGCTCAGGCGCTCGCGAGGCTCGACTTCTTCGTGGTGCAGGACATCTTTTTCAGCGAAACATGCCGATTCGCTGACGTCGTCTTTCCGGCGAGCCCCAGCCTGGAAAAGGAGGGCACGTTCACGAGCACTGAGCGGCGCATTCAGCGGCTCTACAAAGTTCTCGAGCCGCTTGGCGAAAGCCGTCCGGATTGGCAAATCATTCTTGACCTCGCGCACAGGCTCGGCGCCAATTGGAACTACAGTCATCCGTCGGAAATCTACGCTGAAATCGCTTCCCTTACGCCCCTCATGGCCGGTGTCACTTATGAGCGGCTGCGGGGCTACAATTCGCTGCAGTGGCCGGTTGCCGCGGACGGAACAGACCAGCCATTGCTTTACACAAAACAATTCAATATGCCCGATGGCAAAGCGAAGTTTTTTCCGCTCGCATGGACTGAGCCCAGCGACCAGCCCGACGCATTCTACGATCTGCATCTCAACAACGGCCGGCTGCTCGAGCACTTTCACGAAGGCAACATGACCTACAAGACAGAAGGCATTCGCGAAAAGGTTCCATCCACTTTTGTTGAAATTTCGCCGCAACTGGCCGAAGATCGCGGCATTCGAAGCGGAAGCATAGTCGAACTGAAATCGCGATATGGTTATGTGCGTGTTCCCGCATTGGTCACCGAACGCGTGCAGGGCAACGAGCTTTATATGCCCATGAATTCACTCGAGGAGCCGGTCAATCGGCTCACCAGCAGCAACACCGACAAGGTGACCAGCACCCCCGCATACAAGGAGGCAAGCGTCCGCATGGAACTTATTGAGGCTGACGGCGAACCTCCGCTTCCCCGTGGAAACTCGCGTTTTGGCCGTCCCACTCCGCAACTGGGAGTGGAAGTCGAACGAAAGTGGAAACGCAGCGACTACCGATTCCCCGGCGGGCTCGTTCAAATCCAGACCAAATAGCAGGAGCAATCGCGATGGCCCAACCAATCCCTCTTGATCTGCCGCCGCGCGACCCACGCAAGGAACTTCTCGACCGCCTCGAAAGCGCTCCGCAGGAGCACGCAGAAGCCTTGCTTGACGCCTACGAGCTTCTCGAGCAGTTCCGCCAGGCGGGAATTCTTCAGTTGCTGCGCGGCACTCTGAGCGCTGGTGACGAAATCCTCGAACGCGCTGCCAGTGCAGCCAAGTCGCCGCAAGGCACGCGAGCGTTGCGCAATCTGCTGATCCTCGGCCACATGCTGAGCTCGATCAATCCGGACGTGCTTCAGTGCATCGCGGTCGCAACCGGCGAGACTTTAGGCAGCGAACGCAAACCCATCATTGATCCGCCTGGGCTGCTCGCATTGCTCAGTGAGTTTGGTCAGCCGGAATTACGCCGCAGCGTCGCGCTCATCAATCGATTTCTGCTCACCTTGGGTCATCAGCTCGGGAATGTGGGTTCGGCGCGCCCCCAATCTTAAGTGATTGTGCAATCCCATCGCCTCGCGAGAGCCGAGTCGAGACGGCCTTCTGTTTTGTCCGATTCGATGTGATTGGGCATGGATTCTAACCGGCGGGCGAGGCTGCGATCGAACTTGAGCCGCCGTGCGGGCTTGAGCGAATCTCGAGCCGCGGGCGAAATCCTGTGCCGCGGCGAAGGACCCTGCGATTTGCGATTGTGAGGAATCCCCGCGAGCGACGAGCGACCGGCTGGTCCACGCAATGGTAGGCGAGGCGGGAATCGAACCCACAACCCCCGGCTTAGAAGGCCGGTGCTCTATCCAATTGAGCTACTCGCCCACACCAACCATCATTGTATCCGCGAATTCGCCGAATTAAGCTACGCTGCGCTGAGGACGGTATCCTCAGTGACAGCCTGGAGGTAACGAACGACCGTAACCTCGGCCCAGTGCATGCCGTCAGCGGAACCGCGGCTTAGAAAGGCGCAGTGACCTCCGTAGCGCGGTTCGACAAAGTCAATGTGAGGATTGGCAAGGATCCGAGCCCGGGTCTCGGGGAATAAACGGATGAAAGGATCATCCTGTGCGAGAAGAACAAGTGATGGAACGGCCACGCGATCGATCACCCGCGCGCCGGCAGCACGATAGTAGTAGTCGTCAGCATCCTGAAAACCGCAATAAGGCGCGATAATCTTCTGGTCAAATTCGCGGATGGAGCGCACGGGGCCGACGCCATTATTTCGATAAACGTCCGGAAACATCTCAGCTTTGCGGTGGAAGCGCTGCATCAATGCATGCAGAAAATGCCATTCGTAGACTCGATTACCAGGCTCGTGCAGGGCATTCGCGCCTGCTGCCAGATCGATAGCCGGGCAAACTGTGGCCACCGCAACGAGAGGGGCGCGGATGCCCCATTCGCCGGCGAGCTTGAGCACAAGATTTCCGCCCATTGAATAGCCAACCAACGCTACGCGCTCGAGGCCGAAGCGCTCGGTAAAGTGGCGCACCACCGCGCCCACATCGCCAGATCGGCCGGAGTGATAGAGCGTGGGAGTCAGGGCATCCGAACCGCCGCAATTACGCATGTTCATACGGATGACGTTCATTCCGGCATCCCAGGCAAGCGAAGCGATACCGAGAATGTAGCGCGAACTGGAGGAGCCATTGAGCCCGTGCACCAAGACCGTTGTGAGCCGCCTTGCACGTACCGCCTCAGGCTGCCAATGACAATGGCACAAGACGCGGCTGCCATCGTCTGGGTCAACTTCTACGGTCTCTGCGACAGCGGGGAGGCGAAAAGCTGGACGAGGAAAGAAGTTGCCCACAATGGTCTGAAGATGGCCGTTCCTTAGCCAGGGATGTGGCTCAAACGCTGTAAGCCAGTCCGGAGGCGCCTCAGGCGCCTGAACCAGCACGTCTGCCTGCGTCACAGAGAATCACCCCCTGCATGCGAAAGTGGGACCATTACCATCCTTAGGCGTTTTGGGGGGACATTGGGGCGGCTAGTGGGGATCGAACCCACGACATCCTGAGCCACAGTCAGGCGTTCTGCCGCTGAACTATAGCCGCCGTCTACCCCTTAGATTGTAGCATCGAAGCAGATCGCCAAAGACTCGCCGGAGAGGAGCGAAAGTGCCGCAGGGAGAGCCGGATATGCGCTCCGCGTCCGCCAATTCCGGCACCGACGCGGATGCGGCCAATCGCTTGAATCGCGGCGCGTGGATCTTTCGCGACGAGACGCTCCGCAAGCTTGAAATCCTGCTCGATGAGGCCTTCCGCATTCCCGGAACCCGCATCCGTTTCGGCCTGGATGCGCTGGTTGGATTGGTGCCCGGCATCGGCGATGTGCTGGCGGGCCTATTCTCGCTTCTGATTCCGCTGGCTGCGTGGATTCGCGGCTTGCCCTATGTGGCTCTGCTTCGCATGGCAGCGAATCTCGGCATCGGCGTGCTTGTCGGGTCGATCCCTGTCCTTGGCGACGCGTTTGACGTTGCATGGAAGGCCAACCGGCGCAACTATCGCTTGCTTATTCGTCATTTAAGCGAGCCGCGGCGCCACACCTGGCGCGACTGGGTCTTCCTTTTGATGTTGGCCGCCATCCTCGGCCTAGTCTTTGCCGTCCCTATCGTGTTGGTACTTTGGCTGGTCACATGGCTGCTGAATCGATGACCGACCTCCGGTGCAAGACCACTCGAAAGCGAGTTACAATCGAAGCAGGTTATCGGGGCGTAGCGCAGTCTGGTAGCGCATCTGCTTTGGGAGCAGAGGGTCGGGGGTTCGAATCCCTCCGCCCCGACCAATCCATGCCATTGATATTTCAAGCGATATGGCCGGTTCCGGCTTCGGTCCACCGCCGTCTGGGAACACATCCGACAGTGGAACGGTGACGCTTACAGTCAACAACAGCAGCGGCGTTGTTTTTTCCGACTCCACCAACTATGGCGCGGGCGCGACGCCTACATCAGTCGCTGCGGGGTTAACGGGTTCCAACGCAAACGTGAATGTCACCGCCGTCAATGACAGCCTCTTCATTCAGGCGACCGGTCCCGGAGCTAGTACGGACTACATCTATACT
>JASHSG010000045.1 GCA_030040935.1 Acidobacteriaceae bacterium
GGGCATATGAGGCAAATCTGTCCTTGCCGCCGCAAAACGCCCAAACTGGGTGAGATTCGCGTTCTCAGGCCGGTCTAATAAGTGCCACCGCTTATGATGGCAGAACCTGCTGGCGGTTTCGCCAATTGGCTAGACCGGAGAGAGTGCTCGAGATCGGGATTTTGATCGCCAGCTATCGGCCACGCAAGTTTGTCGATCCGTGCTTTTTCGTTTTTTCGCCACAGCAGGTTTACTTTGGCCGCCGGTTGCCTTTATGCCGTCAAAAACCCAATGCAATGTGCTCTCGGGACTAGAAATAGGAATGCAGCCCGTTACAGTGTTGCATGATTCAAAATGGAGGCAGGGTCATGAGTGAGTTGAATCCGTATGACACGTTTCTCGATGGGCGATCGTTGGAAGCGATTCTGGGCGCGACCGCAGATGCGATTGCGAATCTTCTGGCAGGGATGGGTTCAGAAAGGACGAGCCAGCCGCCCGCGCCCGGCAAATGGAGCGCGACGGAGATCGTTTGCCACCTTGCCGACTGCGAGATCGTCTTCGGATTCCGGCTGCGCCAGACCCTCGCGGAGGACGGGCCGACCATTCAACCTTTCGATCAGGACAAGTGGGCCGCGAGCTACCGCAGCATTCCGGCGCCCGAGGCGCTCCAAGCCTTCTCGGCGTTGCGTAAATGGAATCTGCGCATGATTCGAGAAGCGCTGCCCGGTGCGGCTGCCAGACCGATGACGCATCCCGAGCGCGGCACAATGACCTTTCAAACCGTTGTCGAAACCATGGCCGGCCACGACCTCAATCATCTCGGACAGTTGCGCCGCATTGCGGGCCAGAATTTTTCAACAGCGGAGGCATAATTGCAGCCTGAAGTAAACTGTTGCCGGGCCTGCGAGCGCCGACGACCTTCTACCGCCGCGCCTTGCGGGAGCCCCGAATTCCAGCTCGACTGCGACAGGAACAGGTCGCGGGTCACACGATCGCCAGCGCCAATGCGCCGCGGTCTCAAGCTCGATGCTGGCCGGGATTCGAACGAATCACATCGCGAGCGAGGCTATGCTAGGTTCGGAGAGCTTCGGCGGCCGACGCAGCCGGATCGCCGCCCCAAGGACGGCGTTGAGCTAGCGGGACACAAATTCATCTGGCTCAGTTACTTCGATCGCGCGACGGCCATCGCTCGTCGCAACCGTTTCTCCGCCTCCGGCGCCCAGTAGCCGCAGTCGAGTTCAAAGAAAACCGAAGTGTACGGAATCTTCATATACGTCTTGATGATGAGGACACGGAAAGCCTGTGCGGCCCGGTCGATTTTTGCAATGATCTGCTCGTGGGGCAGTGTTGTCGGATTTGCGGCCTTCAGCAGGCCGGCGAGTTGAATGCGATAATCGGACACGCCGGGCGCATCGCGCTCCGCTACGAGTTGCAATTCCCGATCCACAAGAATCTTCGCGCGCACATGTTTGCGGGTCCTGACAGCGCTCAGGACCCTGCGGACAACCACGATCTGGCTGGTGCCGGAGAAGACTATCTCGATACCCGTACTCGACTGCGCCGGGTACGCAGCGTCTGCCACAACAATCCAATTACGATGGCCGAAAAGCGGCAGCAGAACTTTCAATTGGTGCCTCCAGTCGAGTCTCGGCATTATCGGTGTGATGGTCATGATCTTTTCATCGCTGGTGATTCATCTCAATTCCTCGTCGGCGCACACCGCCACTTTTCCGCATTTTCCTGACGCCATCAACGCATAGGCCTCGCTGACGCGTTCCAATGGAAAACGGTGCGTGATGATGTCAGCTGGATGCAGATTCCAGCGCACCAAACGCTCCACGAGCTGTTCCATGAGCCAAGTGGACGTGACCCATGAGCCGTAAAGCGTCTTCTGGTCGTGAATCAGATCGGGCGACGGCTCGAACTGAACATGCCCGCCTTCGCCAAGAAATACAATCCGGCCCCACTTGCGCGTGGCGCGAATGGCAGTGGCTCGCGCGGCGTCGTTCGCAGAGCAGTCGACTGCACGCTCGACTCCCGCGCCACCGGTGAGCCGTTTCACATCGGCCACGTTGTCCGGTCCGGGAACGAGGACTGCATCGCAGAGGCAGAGGTCGAGTGCGATTTTCTTTCGCTCCGGAACCACTTCGATGCCCACGATTCGCTGCGCGCCGAGTTTACGGCAGAGCGCGGCGGCGGCTAGCCCCAAAGGTCCTAGCCCTGTGATCAGCACGGCGTGATTGCCGTTGATACCGATCTTTTCCAGCCCTTCGTATACGGTACCGAAGCCGCACGCAATCTGTGCACCGTCAGCGTATGAGAGCCCATCCGGCAAAGCGATCAGGTCTTTCTCCTCCGCCACCATGTAATCCGCCATGGCGCCATCGCGCTGCCAACCGTAAGCGCGACGATATTTCTCGCTCGTGCACGAGATCATGTAGCCGCGTCGACAATCGTTGCAAACGCCGCAACCCGAGATGTGATAAACAATCACTCGGTCTCCCCTGTCGAAACGGCGGCAGCCCGGGCCACAGGCGACGATTTGGCCCGCGGGTTCATGTCCGGGGATCACGCCTTGGTAGCGCTCAGGGCCCTTTCCCAAATGTTCGTGATAGATGCAGCGAATGTCGGAGCCGCAAATGGTCGATGCTTTAATGCGCAACAAAACCTCGCCGTGGCCGGGTTCCGGCACAGGCATGGTGCGTATTTCCACGGTCGAATTGCCCGGAAGGTACGCTGCCGTCATCATAGTCTTCATTTGGCGTCCTCCCGCTTGCTCTCAGTCGGTGTTCGAACTGCTGCACACGCATTCTACGGCGGCGTGATCCTTCCGTTCAGGTCCCAGAGATCCTCCCAGGTTTGGCCGCTTTTCCAAAGGAAGACCTGACCCTTGATCAAGCGGCAGTTGCGATCGATGGCGGCGATCGAGCGCATCTCCTCCCCGTTGAGCGCTTCATCGCCCGCGACACCTTCGATGTTGGCGCGGTAATGGTGCACGGAGAAGGGGATCGGCGTTTGTCCGCGCTGCACCGCCCACTTGATGCATACCACCGCAGGATCAATTCCGTGACGTTGCGCGATTTTAACGATGACTGGATCCTCTGTAGGCGCAGTGTCTTCGTGAGTGCGGTCGCGCTCCGGGCGTCCCGGCGAGCCGATGGGGCAGTAGCCTATCGGGTGTATATCGTTGTCTAGCAAGAAGCGAAACAGATCTGGCTGCTGAAAGTGTGGGTGCAGCTCCATTTCATTAACCGCCGGCCTGATGCGCGCATCACGCAGAAGGAGCTTCAGCTTGGGTATGGTCATATTCGATGTGCCAATGTGCCGAACCAGCCCCGTGTCGACCAGCTCTTCCATCTTGCGCCATGTGCGCATGTAATTCTCGTGAATGTAAGGCTGGGCGTTGGGCGAGCGCGATGTGACGGCGCAATTTGGCGGATGATAGTTCGGGAACGGCCAGTGCACCAGGTAGAGATCAAGATAATCGATTCGCAAATCGGCGAGCGATTGACGGCAAGAAGCGATCACGTCATGCTCACCGTGTTTATCGTTCCAAAGCTTCGAGGTGATCCAGAGGTTTTTGCGGTGAATTCCGGAGCAAAGAATCTTTTGGAACGATGCCCCTATCTCCTTCTCGTTTCCGTATACTGATGCGCAATCGAAGTGCCGGTAGCCGGCCGCGGCGGCACCCTTAACTGCCTCCGCGACCTGCGCCGCGGAAACCCGGTCGGAACCAAACGTACCCAGCCCGATAGAGGGCATCGTGGATCCTGTATAGAGCTTTCTTTGCGGGATCGCCGACGGATCGACAGATTCGGTATAAGCGAATTTCGAAATGCGCATCTTGCTTGGTTCCGAATCGAGTTATCGCTGACTTTGCGGAAGAATACATTTGCGGCATTTGAGTGTCAACCGACATTCCGTTCTCGCCAAAACGGCATCGGATAACAGCACCTCCGGAAAAGAAAGACCAGGGTTTAAACAAGGCCTGGCTTGAGGGGTGCTTAGGCCCGGTCTCTTAATACCAGCGCAAGCACCCTTGATGGCTCGAAACTGATAGTGGGCGACGAGTTCTTGCGGAGCAGCGCAACATTTGTCAGTTTGGCTCAACTGTCAGCGCGTACGAGAACGCAGGTGATGTTGTCATGGCCGCCGGCCTCATTGGCGGCGGTGACCAGCCGCGAACAGAGGCCTTCAAGCGGCAAGTCAAGTCGCAGGAGGGATTCGATAAGCGAGTCGGAAAGCTCGCGAGTGAGGCCGTCGGAGCAGAGCAAGAATAGATCCCCGGGCTCAGTCCCGAGTTCGAAGACGTCGGGAGTAACCACACTTTGCGTTCCCAGAGCTCGGGTGATCACGTTCTTGAGCGGCGAGCGGAGAGCCTCTTGAGGGCTCATCTGGCCCAGACGCATCTGCTCTTCAACGAGGGAGTGATCGAGCGTGATTTGCTCGAGGTGGGAATTGCGCAGGCGATAGCCCCGGCTGTCGCCAATATTCACCATCCATGCATGGCGATCTTCCACGAGCAGCGCTACTAACGTCGTGCCCATCCCATTCAATTTCTGGTTGCGCTGCGAGCGCGAAAAGATCACCTCGTTGGTTTCGGCGACCGCTTGGGCAGCTTCGACAGGCGGCGGGCTGGCCCAAGGGCGTCGAGTTAGGAACCGCATCATCTCCGCAACGGCTAGTGCGCTGGCAACCTCACCTGCGGCAGCGCCACCCATGCCATCGCAGACCATATACACGCCGTGCTCAACAGAGAGTCCAAATGCATCTTCGTTCGAAGGCCGCTTGCGACCGCGGTCGGTAAGCGCCGTGGCCGTGTAATGGACGACAGCCGAAGCCAAGATAGAAACCCCCGTCGCTCAGTGTATCGAAAAACAATACCGTGCGTGGGTGGCGATTAAGGGAACCCGAGTGCATGGTCATGAGCCAAAGAACAAGCAGCAAAGGACTTGAAGAACAGGCTACATCCCGATTCTGGAGCAGCTAAGGAAAGAATGAATGCCTTCACGGCTCGTTACGGCGATGCGGCGGCAGTGCGCAGCGGCGCAGGTTTGGGAAGGTCGAAAACCTGAATAGCGCCAGCGTTGAGCAATGCGACTCGGCGACCCGAGGGGGAAATGGCTACGTTGCCGCCTGCGTCGAGGACGGGGCTGACCGGCGAAACCAGGGTGATGTCGCCGTTGGCGGCATCGATGATGGTTACAGACTGCTCCTTGACATCCTCTGCACCCATGGGCGCGTAGGCATAAATGGTGTGCGTAGTATCAAGCGTTTCCCACGCCAGACGCGAACCGTTTGCTGCTACCACGAGTTGCGGCCACACCTCGACGGGTGGCGCCTGCGACTCCCACAGAGTCTCTCCGGCCGCGGAAAGGGCCACGAGACCGCTCTCGCCCGATGACCCGCATGTGGTGGCGAGAATCTCCTGTTCCGAGAGAAATTCGTCGTTGGGCTCGCAGGTAGATTGAACGTGGCCAAGCATCTTGCTGCCGCCGGTGAAATAACTGAGGTTCAAGATCCAATCTGTTCCACGCCCACGCAAGTTCTCCAGGTAGCCAACGGAGTTGATAGGCAAATGAACGGCAGAGCGGACGCGGCTGACCAGCATAACCTCGCCCGAGTCGCGGCGAAGAATGCGGACCACGAGATCGGGATGGTCAGCACCCGCAATCGAATCCCGGTCAGAGGTTATAGTCACCGACGCGGTCGAAGGGACCGGCGCGTCTCCGGAGTTGCCGGCCTTGACGGCCGCTTCGCGGGAGTTAGTAACGAGAAAATGTTGTCCAGGGTCGAGCTCAATCCAGAGCAGTGTGCCCGGAAAGTCGAGATAGGGCTTCAGCATGAGCGTGCTGTCGCCATCGAAAAGATTGTTGCGGTCGCGCAGCAGAAAGTGTCCGTTATTCAACGGCCACAAGTAGCGCACGCGATCGTGGACGGTCCACGTGGCCTCGGCATCCACAGTGCCTTGGGGCAACGCAAGGACCACGGCTCGAATCTGGCGTTCTTCGCTTTCGTCGGCGTTCGTCGCATCCCGGTGTAGCAGTCCAGGAATCCTGAACGTGAAGAGCAACCTGTTCTCGTCAAGAAAATCGAGGGAGGCCATCGAATTTCGTGCGCCCATATAGATAGGGCCGGGCGCCGTGAATCCGAGCGGTTCGATAGGAATGGTGAAGGCAGGTGGTACGGATGGCCTGTCAGGAAAACGGTCGACGAAGAAGCGCTCTTTGACTGGAGGCGAAGACTGCGGCGCGGTCCCGGAGGGAGTCGACGCGGTCGTAGCCGCGGTTGGCGCGGGAGGAATCTGCTCCTGTGCGACCGAGTGGACGAGGGCGAGTGCGGCGAACCAGACCTGCACGCCGCAACGCAGGAGTGCGTCGCGCCCATGACCCGTCCGTATGATCCCAAGCACCCTCACCATCGATGAATATTCTCACCGATGTGGGGGTAGTGCTGAAAGTCCGACGGGCCTATAATCGTGACCGCGGCATTACGTTTTCCCATGCAAGGAGGTGAAGCGTATGAGCCCTATGTCCTCCCGGCTGCTCTTCTGGTCACCGAGAGTCCTCGCCATCGCATTCGTTCTCTTCTTAGGCGCCTTTGCCCTCGACGCTTTCAACGAGTTTCACGTTTTCTGGAAATGTGTCCTAGCCTTCTCAATCGGCCTCCTTCCCTCCGCAATTATCGCTGCCATTTTGGCAATTGCGTGGCGATGCGATTGGCTTGGCGCGGCACTGTTCGCGCTCGCCGGCCTGTACTACGCGTGGAGCTGGACGATCCCGCCTCGTCACATGAACTGGCCCGTTGTAGCAGCGATTTCAGGACCATTGCTGCTGATCGCAGGATTGTTCCTGATCAATTGGATGCAGCGAACAAGAACTTGACGACGGCCCGCTGAGCTCCTCGGATTGAGGGAAACGCGACGGCCGCGAGACCAGGCGTGTTGCAAATCCAATCCCGCGCCCGCGCCGTGTGCGACAGTAAAAGGGAGATGGCAAAGCCCGCAACACCCAAACAGAGCCTGCCCGCCAAAACGAGCGGCGAAGCCTTCAATTTTCTTGGTTACGGCGCGTGCGCACTCGCCGGGACTCTCTGGGGCACCGGGTTTTACTGGGGCAGGCTGGCGCTGAATGAAATGAACGTGGAGCACATGGTGCTCTACCGTTTCTTGTTTGCCTGCGTGGGCATGGCGCCCGTGTTGCTCGGCCGGCGAGCTCGTTTGACGAGTCGTGAAACTCGGACCCTTTTGCTGGCCGCGTTCTTCGGCATTCCTGTTCAATTCCTGCTGCAATTCAACGGTCTGGCTTTGACGACGGTTAGCCACGCCTCGCTCATGGTGGGCTCAATGCCGGTGCTGTTGGCTGCGAGCGCGGTGCTGTTTGCCGGCGAGCGATTGGACGGGCTGAGTTGGCTGGCGCTTTGTGGATCGACGATTGGCGCAGCAATGGTGGTTTTGGGCGGCAGTAACGCAACCACCGGGAGCGAAAGGCCTTCGCTTGCGGGAGACCTGTTGGTCATTGCTTCTTTGATCACTGCGCTGGTCTGGATCCTCCTGAGCAAGAAGCTCATGGAGACGCACAGTCCGCCCGTTGTCACCGCTTATACCATTTACTCGGGAACCGCAATGCTGGTGATTTGCGTTTGCGGCGCCTCATTCTTGGCAAAGTTGGCGCATCGTAATTTAGAACCGGTACCGTTCGCCCACGTCAGCGGAACAGCGTGGGGAGCGCTGGCGATCAGTGGACTTCTGTGCACGGCAACGACCACGCTGTTATGGAATTGGGGCATTCATCATGTGCCGGCCTCACGCGCGGGTGTATTTTTAAGCATCGAACCGGCCCTGGGATCGATTCTGGGCGTGGAACTGCTCGGAGAGAAGCTGGGTTCGTTTGCCTGGTTCGGCGGCGCACTGATTCTGATTGGCGCAATTGTACTAACAACACGCGAACATGCGCCGCCGATCGTCCTGGAATAGCCTCGGAGCCCGCGTTGGTTAGCTTGCGGAACCGCTCTATCATCGTGTTCATGGAGAATGTCACCGCTTCGCCGGATGGGCCGGGCATTTCCGGCATTCGGCGAATCAAACAGCGCAATTGGATCGAGATCATCATCGCCTTTGCTCTGATCGAGGCAGTGGAGTGGACGCCCCGGCCATGGCAGCGGTGGCTCTGGGCGGTGGCCGCCCTTGGGATCGGCTTGATCCTCTGGAGATCCTTTGATGGCTGGGCGGCGATGGGCTTGCGTTCGTCGAACCTGCGGCGCTCGTCGTGGATCGTCGCCGCGTCGGCTTTTCTCGCCGCGGTTGCAGTTCTCGTCTCCGCTCGCGCGCACGCGTTGCTCATGGTCGACGGCCTTTGGGCGTTTCCTGAAACATACGGCGCCTATGCCCTTTGGGCAGGTGTGCAGCAAACCCTGTTGCAGGGCATGTTTCTGTTACGTTTCCTGCGCGTGATGCCGAAACCGTGGCAAGCGGTGCTCGCAGCGGCCGCTTTGTTTTCGTCGGCACACCTGCCAAATCCCATCCTCGTGCCGCTAACATTTATTTGGGGATTGGTTGCCTGCCGCTTATTTCTGCGTTACAGAAACCTTTATCCTCTTATGCTGGCGCACGCTTTCCTTGGCATTGCGATCGCCGTGTCCGTGCCTGGACCAGCTGTGCACAACATGCGCGTCGGCCTCGCCTATCTTGCCTATCACCCTCACATGCACGTCCGACATATACATTTTCTATCGCAGCCATAAGGACCAAATGGCGTCGATAGTTGCGTGGGCCACGGCTGAAGCTCCCACGCGCCGCTGCGCGCGCCAGGCGCGCCCGTAGAAGATGCCCGCCAGGGCCGCGAGCAGTACGTAGCGCCAGTTGATGCTCGCGGTGCGCTTGTTGAAATGGGCCAGCCCGAACAGAAAGGCCGTCGCGAACAGTGCGCCATTCGGGCCGATTCGTTTCTCAAGAAGGTTTTCGAGCCAGCCGCGGAAAAACAGCTCCTCGGGAACCGCGACAAAAAAGAATGTGAAGAGCCACGCGTTGGCGATTGCCCCAGCGCCCGGCCAAACCTCGTGCGCGTGAAGAAAATGAAGAAGTAGGCCCAGAGCTAGCGCAATCGGCGTGTACAAAGCAGCCTCGCGAAAGCCGATTGCGAGGTCTTTCAGTCGGAGGCGGAGGTCGAAGCCGGTTCCATTCAGCTGGCGGATGAGGACAAAGCCGTAGATTCCGGCATTTAGAAGGAGGATCTTGTTGAAGATGGCCAGACGCGGAGGCCACGCTCCTTCGAACCAACGCAGGTCGACCGCCAGGCCGATCGCGGCGAGAACCAGATAATCACGCCAATTGCCCTGCTGAGCTGAGTCGATGCTCGCGGCCTCGGCAAGGAGCACAGCAATGGCAACGGGAAGGACTGCGTACAAGGCGAACCACGAAAGGCGAAAGTTGCCCGCGCCGCACGCCACAAGAACATATGACATGCAGTAAAAAACGGGAAGCGCGAGCTGCGCCGATGGAGACAACTTGCGGACCCTCGCACGGACCGCATCCGGGAAGAACGCCACGGTGAGGAAGGGAATCAGGTTCACCAGTGCGGCCAGAACGTTGGCGAAAGTGATCATTGGCAATAGCTCTATTGTGCTCCCGCGCGCGAATTGTCCCGAAGAAACGTTGGTCACCAATGGGCTGCGATTCCTGGGTAAGGTTGGAGCAGGGAGCGCCGATAGTTCCTTTTGTCATTCGTGGAGGCTCATTTGACGCTTTTCACGTGGAACCGCGCTCGCCGGGTGGGTGTTCGCGCCATGGACTATCAGCACGGCACTGTTATGGACGCTATTAACGACTTGCGTCAGGCGCTGGTGCGCGGTTGCAGCCACGAAACGACTTGCGAGAAGCTGGACCAGTTCATCGAACTCGCACGCACTTTTGGAGTGAGGAACGACAGATGGCGCATACGGGATTTTCTGGTGTCGTGGAGCATCGGGCAGAACACCACCGATTGCTTGCAGAGATCCTGCAGGCGGCTCACATGTTGCAGTACGGTCAACCGCTCCATTTGCGTCCACTGTTATGTCAACTGCACGATGGTTTTCTCGAGCACATTGAGCATATGGATCAGGAATTTGGTCCGTGGCCCCGCCAACTCGGCATTCGTTGGAGTGTGAACACCGCCGTTTGTGCGTTCTAACCGAGTGTCCTTTAAACATAGGTCTCGGAATCGAGGTCTCCACCGGTTCGGCCAGCGCTCAACCTTCCGCGCGACTCTCCGGTACCTCTGTTATTGACAGGGGCCGGGAAGAGGATCGGTATGGCGTTAATAACCTGGGCCATCGCAAATATTCTGCGGGAGTCAAATCCATTGGTGACCAGCATAATGTCCTTTTTGAA
This sequence comes from Acidobacteriaceae bacterium, assembly GCA_030040935.1. Lineage (GTDB taxonomy): Bacteria > Acidobacteriota > Terriglobia > Terriglobales > Acidobacteriaceae > Telmatobacter. Next base: position 10,349 of record JASHSG010000045.1, read on the forward strand.
CTCGTAAACGAACTTAATGAAGCAATGCGTAAGGGACAAGCGCAAAGCGCTACTGGTGCATTGCTATAAAAACTGATTGGCTACGCGCGGACGCACTTTGATGCCAAGGAAAAAATGATGGCGAGAGGCCAGATATCCAGAGCTGGGCGAACATCGGGTCAAGCACCGCGGTTTGATTAACCAGGTCAGTGGTTTTGCGTTTCGATTCGAGCGGGGCGAGATTGGACCATGCTTGGACCTGATGAACCTTTTGAGCGATTGGCTCGCCAGCCACAATCTGAAGGCGGAGCAGGATTACATCTCTTGCGTGAATCAGGGCAGCATCGAATAACGTCGAAAGTTCGTCTCCTGGGACGGAGTCGCACGAATGAGGAGTCTCCGGAGTCAGCTCTCGAAAGCAAGTTGCGCTGAATCCGAAACAGGCGTGGAGGGCTTCGGCTCAGACGCAAGTTCGTAGACCAGCCGCTCAAGTACCAACCGCTTGTCAGGCGGCGAAGAGCGTAGTTCAAGGTCGGCGCGAGCAACAAGACGCAGCGCGCGGGTAAGTTCGCGGCGGCTCTTATATCGGCGCGCTTGGCGGATGAGGTCGTTGGCGGCGAATGGAGGCATGCGGAAACCCTGCCACAGCGCCTGCCAAATAGCGCGGGAATCACGTACATTTTTTTCCAGGATGACCAGCATCTGTCGAAAAGTGCGGGCCAGGAGATAGAGATGCCCGATAGCTCCGTCCTCGCCGGTGCCGGAGCTGTTGAGCAGACCGTGCAACAGGGCCAGGGACCGCGCACGGTCGCGGGCGCTGATGGCATCGGTCAGTTCGTAAAGCGTGCGTTGCTTTGCGCTTAACACCATCGTCTCCACGTCGCCCAGGGTGACTCGCCCTCTGCCCGCGGTATAGAGCAGCAGCTTTTCCAGTTCCGACGAGACCAGCATCATGTCTGCACCTAGCGCATCCACCAGCTCACGGGCGGCGTCAGGTTCCATGCGCAGGTTTGCATCCTGTGCGGTGGCCAAAGCCCAGCGCATCGCATCTTCTTCGTTGACGCGAGCGAGCTCGACTATGCCGCAATGTTCACCGAGCGTCTCGGTGAGTCGCTCGAACCGGTTTTTGTCGTCGAGGTCGAGACGGCGCGTGTCGGCAGGGATGTTAATAAAATCGGCAATGAAGATCAGTAACGCCTGCGGATTCGGCGATTGAAAATACCGGTCGAGCGCGGCAAATTCTTCCTTCTTGGCACCTCTTGAGTAAAGCTGGCGCACATTGCGGATGAAAAAAACCTGGAACGGAGCCATCAGCGACGGCGTTTGCGCGCGGTCTAGCGCGTCGAAGATCGAAGTTGACGTCAGGTCCAGATCGGAGAGGCAGAAGTCGCGAAGATCGTCTTGAACAAAGGCCTTGAGCACAGCAGAGCGGCAGCGGTCGAGAAGAAAGTTCTCATCGCCGACCAGTACATAGCCTGGCCGGAGCTTGCCCGTGCCTGTCACAGCAGCCTCGATCTCCGCGATAAAGCGGGCAGCGGAAGTGAATCCTGCGCCCCATCGCGAGCCGGTCAACGCCCGCTCCGCACTTCAGCACGCTTAAACGCCGTACGCCTCATTGCGGCTCCATAATACAGCTCTTCGGAGCACGTTGCCATCGCGAAAATCTGGTCAGGAATCAAGAGAATGAGGGACCGAAACCACGAAATCATTGCTTGCCCTGCGCCGATCCTTTTCCGGATCCTCGCTTCGTCGGAACGGGATAGTCGATGTCAAACTTGCTGATCACAACGCTGTTACCGAAGGGAACGGATCCCGCCCAGGCCACGCCCGCCCCGCCGAACCTGTTCGGAACAATGGTTCCCTTAAGCGATAGGGTCTCGCCGTCCACGCTGTTTGAACCGATTGCAGTAAAGGTCGCGCCTGCGATGGAAAGCGTGATGATTGTGCTGGGTTTGAATACTCCCGTGAGTTGTTGCTGATCGTCAATCGGGTGCCCGATGCCGTTCACAATCTGGTAGAGCTGGAACATGCATTTCTCCGCGGAGAGCGTGGTTCTCCAGAAACGCAGTGAATAGCCATTGCGAGTGCGCGGATCGTATTTGATGAAGAGATCGGCCTTTTGATTCTTGTCGCCGGCGTTATCGTCGGGCGATCCAGCGATGCCGAAACCCTGTCCGGCCGTTTTTTCAGGCGTCAGAACGAATCTGACGCGCATGTCGCCGGCGGGCGCATCATTCTGATAGAGAAGTTCGGCACCTTGCGACGCCACTCGGAGGCCGTAACCATTCACTAGGTTGTCGCCTGTCGATGAAGTCCACGCACCGAGCACTGTCCACATTCCGTCGACGTAGTCTGCGTACGGCTTTTCGACGAAATTACGGAAGTTGGGATTGATGGTAAATGACTTGATGGCCGCGTCTGCGATGGGCTTCGCGGATATAGCAGCCGTCTCCGGCCCAGGATCGCTGATATTATGCTTGGGTCGAATCGCCGCTTCAACGTATTTGCCCGCAAATCCAGGCGTAAGGACGAGCTGGCGCAACGGCTGGTTTCCACGGCTGACTGCCACCATTCGCCGCGTCGAGCACCGCCGATCGTCGCACACATACCAATCAATGAGCGACTCGTCGTTGCGGCCGCCGAGATTCAATGCGTAGCTGACGGTAACTCTTCCATTGGCTGGTGAGCTGACGACGGGGGATCGGACGAAGCTGGGCGGATCAATGTACGCCGGTTCAACGTAAATATGCGACGTAACATAGAATCCATTTGCCGCCGTCGCTTTCACATCGGCATAACCGGCATGACTGGATGTGTTGCGGCCGGTAACCATAATGCTCTTCCCCGTTGCGTGGCCGAGAGAAATGAGCTTCGAGTCCGTCGACCAGTCGATGGGCGCATTGGAAGCGCTCAAGGGCTGAACCACAGCCCTGATGGTGACGGCGGCGCCGCCAGTGCGAATGGAGGCATTTCCGGGTGGTTCTGTATTGGCGAACGGGTCACCCTGCGCCTGAGCGATGGGCGCGTCGCCCGCGGGAGCGGGGCGAGCTGCATTGAGCGCGATGCGGAACACGTCGCTGCTTCCGCTCCCGTATTGCTCGCGAACCTGAGCAGGGTCCCAGTCGTCAGGCTCCTCGCCGGGCTTGGCGCGGAGCATGTTCCAGGGATTGAAAGCACGAGCCTCTTTCCCGGTCATCTCCCGCGATAGCGTAAATGTGTGCGGGCCTACAACGCTGTCGTAAATGACCGCGGGCCTGCCGTTCGCCTCTGTTGTCTGAAAGGTCAGAGAGTAGAGATTCTGACGTCGTGGAGTTTTCCAGACCATCCATGCCACCGGCGATCTCGGAGTGTTTACGGGCATCGTGCAATGAATGAGCGCGACGGGATTGCGGAAGATCTTGTAAAACTCGAGGCCGCGCGCCGCGCGAAAGACGGTGTTGATGAAGGCAATGCCGGAAGCGGACATGACGCCATTACCGGTAGGGAAGTAAACCTCGGAGTTCTCCCATACCCCTACATTGCCGCCGCCAATGAAGTCGTCGGTGCCCTCGACATAGACGTTGGTGAAGTAGGAGCGAGTGGTGCGGATGAACAACGTGTCGAGGCGGCTTAGGAAGGCAACGTGCGAGTAGATATGTTTGTCGCCATCGGCCTGGAGGGCGACGGCCTGGGTAATGACGGGCGAACGCATCCTGAGGTTTCTCGAGGGGTCGCCCGGGTACTCGTAATCCAGGTTGCAGTAATTGACGACGGTGAGATTCATCATCGTGAACCCGATGTTGTTAACCATGAAGATGTAGCCGTTGTTCGAGGCGCCCTCCTTGTTGCCGCGGTTGTCGGCCAGCACCACATTGCGGCGATCGTCGGTGAGGCCAAGGATGGTGATGTAGTCCTTGGTGATGGTCATTCCGGCTGCTGTATCGCCGCCGCGGATGAAGTAGACGCCGGGCCTGATGCCGATCACGGTCGGTTTATCGGGCGAACCGGCGGGCGCGGCAGCGTAGGCGGCCTGGAGGGTCGTGTACCTTTTCGCGGCTGGATCATCCTGGGTCAGGCTACCGTCGACGAGGTAATCGTAGGCGAAGGCGCGTGTATCGAAGGGCTCGCCAGTGTAACCGTTATAAGGGGCGCCGCGCATGTTGTCCTGCGCATAGACGGCAGCAGGAAAGGAGAGAACAACGAAGGAAGCCGCAAGGAGAATGCCGGTTCTGGCGCGGGGAAGAATCATTCCGAACCCTCTGGAGGTGGTCAGACCACACGGCGGAAAGATAGAAGCGCGGCGGCGGTACTGTCAATGCCTTCATGGCAGCCAATCAGAAGCCGACCAGGACGTCGCCCACCAGCTGGCGTGCGAACTCACGCGAGAGGCGCTCGATGGCCGCCGGGTCTTCCTGAATGAAGGTGGGGAGGTTGGTGGTGGATTGATACTGCTCGCGGAAGACGTAGTTCCTGTTCTGGTAGAGGATTGTGCCGTCGCGAGCAGTAAGCGTGACCGAGGCGACAATGGTGATGATGAAGCTCGACGACTGCTGCGTGGCGGCGTTGTAGGTGAGGGGGGTTGTGGTCTGCTTGAGAATCGTGCCATGGAGGACGGCGTCGGCGTCGTCACCTGCAACCGGAGTGACGCGAAATCGAGTGCGCGCAGCGAACTCGCGGATGACGGCTTCTGTCAACGCCTGCTCGACGCCGGTGGCCTCAGTGCGCGTGGCAAAGACAGGCACGGCGATGGTGCTGATTCCAGGAGGCAGGTGCGTGGCCGCGCCCAGCGTGTGATAGCCGCATCCGCCGAAGCCGAACAGAGCAGGCACGGCCAAGGCGGCGACGAGCCGGACTTTGGACGGACGCATGGAGCCATTCTATCCCGGTGTCGCTGGCGCCGGCCGGGACGGTTGCGTCGAGAAGCAGGCGGCGGAGGCGAACGCGTATGCTGGGGCGTATGAGCTGGACGAATAGCTGGATTGGATGGGCGCTGCTGTCAGCCGCGTTTGCGGCGGCCACCGCGCTGCTGGCCAAAGTAGGAGTAGCGCATGTTGACTCGAACCTGGCCACGGCGCTGCGCACGAGCGTGGTTCTGGTGTTTGCGTGGGGCATTGTGCTGGCGCTGGGCAAGCACGGAGAGGTTCGCGCGCTCGATCAGCGGACGATGCTGTATCTCGCGCTGTCGGGATTGGCGACGGGATTGTCGTGGCTTTGCTATTTTCGCGCGCTGCAGCTCGGTCCGGCTTCGCGTGTGGCTCCGCTCGACAAACTGAGCGTGCCGCTGGTGATGGCGTTTGCATGGCTCGCGCTGGGGGAGAAGCTGAACGCGGCAGCAGTGGTCGGCGGAGCGCTGATTACGGCGGGAGCGATGGTGATGGTCTTCAGCAGCCAATGAGCAGCTGGCAGACGGCACAGAACAGCAGATAGACGAGAGCAGACGGTGAACCGTGATCCCGGAGCCGATCACCGCGACCCTCTCCAGTTCACCGTCAGCTCTCCTATACTGGATCGAATGAAAACAAAGGAAAAAGCTGAAACGACGCGCCGCATCGTGCTGACGGGATTCATGGGCTCGGGGAAAACGACGGTGGGGCCCCTGGTGGCGCAGGGGCTGGGCTGGAGGTTCGCCGATGTGGACGATGTGATCGTGGCCGAAGCGGGCAAGACAATTCCTGAGATTTTCAGGAGCGAAGGCGAGAAGGAGTTTCGCAAGCGGGAGCGGGAGGCAATTTTGAAACTTTGGGGCGGCGAGCGGCTGGTGCTGGCGCTGGGCGGCGGAGCGATTGAGGATGCGGAGACGCGTGCAGCGCTACTGAATGCGCCGGACACGCTTGTGGTGCACCTTGAAGTAAAGCTCGAGACCGCGCTCGCACGCTGCCAGGGTACCGAGCCACTGCGGCCGGTTCTGGCCGACGGGGCGAACCTCAGAGCTCGTTATGAGCGGCGCCTGCCGCTCTACCGCATGGCACATGCCACCCTCCAGGTCGACGCGCTAAGGCCGGACGAGGTTGCGGAGGCAATTGTGCGAGCAGCGCGCAGCCCGAAAAAGGCCGAAAACCCCGCTTCCCGGTGAGGGAGTTAGACCCGGCAGTCTTTTATTCATCCGGGGATACCCCCCCTCCCTATCTCGACAAGCAAGATCCCTGTATTCATGAAGTTGGCGTAGGGTGATCGGTCAAAATATAGACTTCAAAGGACTTGCCTGCAAGCTCATGAAAGCAATGGAGATACGAGCCTCCATAGGCTGAACAGAGAAGGCGGAGAACCGGGATCGGGAGTCAATGGCCGTGGATCTTTTTCCTCCTTCCCCGGCGAAAAAAGGGCGGCGCGAGGGATGCCGCCGTCAACCGGCACCACCTTCGCCGCGCCACCCATCGTCGTCACGTCTGCGAATAGATATAAGTTTGAAGAAATCCGAGAGATAACCAGCAAACCTGGGAAATTTTTTTCGACGAGTATTTTCAGAGGTTTGGGCGGAGATGCGGGGCGTGGAGGGGTTGACTTGAAGGCAGACGTCAGGGAACAGGGATCAGAAGAGCCGCCCCAGGGCGGGATCGCCGGGCCAGGCGAAGATGGCCTAAAGACTAAGGCCCCCATCGATGATCATCTCGGCGCCGACCGTGAAGGCCGACTCGTCGGAGGCCAGAAAAACCACCGCGGCGGCTACTTCGGCAGGCTGGCCGAAGCGCCTGGCGGGGATCTGCTTTTCAAGCGCTTGCGAGGTTGCCTGCAGATCGGCCGCCGTGAGTCCGAGCTTGCTGTAGAGCGGGGTTGCGATGGGGCCCGGGCTGACCGCATTCACGCGAATGCCACGCGCAATGAGCTCGGCGGACAGATTTCGCGCCATCGACAGAAGACCTGCTTTCGATGCTGCGTACACGCTGGCGTTGGGCATGCCGATGTCGGC
>JASHSG010000046.1 GCA_030040935.1 Acidobacteriaceae bacterium
GCGCTGGCAGAAATACTGGGTTCGGAAGAGTTCGGGCAGGCAGACGATTTGGGCGCCAAGCCTGGCCGCCTCGCGGATGCGGGTAAGCGCGGCCGAGAAGTTCGCTTCGGGATCCGCGCCCATGCGCATCTGGATGAGGGCAACGGTAAATTTCTGCGCCGAAGGCATCCGTCTTCTCTCGAGCCTCCATAAAGTCCAATTGCGTCCGCTGCGACGAGGCCACTGGCGGCCAGTGAAACTGGCCCCGTGCCGTCCCGATCTTCAGTCGGAGCGTTCATCGCCCGCCGCGAATCCTATCCAAAGGCCTGCCGCGCAGCGCTCTATTCTTCCAGGATCAGGACGGCGGCGGCGATGGTGGTGGTCCATTTGCCGCGCTTATCGCCGACAGCCGATTGGGTGATGTTGCTGGTGCGGACAATTTTGTTGGAGATGCGGTAGATCTCCTTCTTCTCGTCCCAGCTCTTGTCGGGATCGAACTCGACATCGAGGGTGGTGGCAAGCATCTCGGCGGCCAACTCCTCTGCGTATTCGCCGGCCTGGTCGTCGGTTTCGCCGTAGCTGTGGTGCTCGCTGAGGTATCCGTAAGTGTTGCGGTCGGCGGGGATGGCCACGCCGATGCTCGAGGCGAGGAGGCGGTGCGGTTCGCGCGTGGAATTCTCGGCGATGACGGCAAAAACGACTTCGCCGTCATCGAGGTATTTAAGGCCCTCCTTGCGCGGAATCATTTTGCACTGCGGCGGAAAGATGGAGGAGACGCGCACCAGATTTTGCGAGGCGATGCCCGCATCGCGAAGAGCAAGCTCGAAGGAGGTCAGCCGTTCCTTGTGTTTGCCAACGCCCTTGGTGAAGAAAAGCTTCTTTGGGACCATTCTTTTTCCCAATTTCTATGTGCCCTCCGTAGGTAAAGGGATTGACGGCGTTTTTTGAGGTTCCCGCATGAGTCTATCGCATCCTGGCGGGTGCGAACAGAGGTTCGATTATTTTCATTCGAGATTCATCGCAGAGGGCTTTGAATGGGGCGCGCATCCGGCTCGAAGGATTGGCCGCGATGGGCCGGACAGGCGCAAAGAGCCTTCGGGGCGGCCGCGAAAGGCAACTTTCCGCGACTTCGCGCGTTTAACAGGCATGAAGCGACGGATGGTTTGGTTGGGAATCCCTGTCTTGAGCGCGGCCCTGGGCTGCGCGTTGGCGCTGGCGCAGGCGCCTGGCTCGGCGGCGCCAGATCCGAGCAATGCTCGTGGCGCTGCGCCTTCGGCAGCCAGCGGCAACCTCAGCGAGGAGATTCTGGAGTGGGTGCCACCGGCTCTGACGCAGCTGAGCGGGCAAGCCGCGGCAAAGGAGAGCTTCACGCTGGATCGCACGATGCTGGCCGCGGCGGCCGGCCTGTTGCCAGATTCCGACGCCGACCTGAGGCAAACGGTGGCTAAACTCGACGGCGTGAGCGTGCACATACTGCGATTCGCCGCCGACGGCCAGGCCGACCCTTCGCAAGTTGAGGCGATCCGCGAAGCCTACCATCTGCGCGGCTGGAAGCACGTGCTGACTTCGACCAATTTGGGCGGCGCGGGCCGCAGCGACATGACGGACGTATGGCTGGTGCTGGACGGCGCCGACGCGCGCGGCGGGGTGGTGCTGGTTGAGAGCCCAAAGAGCCTGACGCTGGCGACGGTGGCCGGAAATCTGAGTGCGGTTGACCTGCTCCATTTGCGCGGCCACTTCGGCATTCCGCGGTTCGACACCGGGGCTACAGACGGCCTGGGCGGCCGATAACTGCGGCAGGATCGAACCCATTTGCTTCGCACCCCAGGTTTGGCCGGCTTTGCCGCCCCGCCAAAATGAAGATGCTATAGTCATGCCTAGCGCTCCTCCCGGAGTGGTCGATCCATGCAAAGCCGCGCGCTAACGCCACTTCTTCTCGTCCTGACAGCCGCGGGAGGCGGAGCATACGCTCGCGCCAAAGTCGTCGAAGACACCAGCGGATCACTCAAGACTCTGACCAGCATTGCGGTCGCGCTCGATTCTCAAGACAGGCATCCGGTGCACGTTCTCTATGTCCACGGAATCGATCAGGTAGGAGCCGGCGACTCCGCGATGCTGCGGGATTCGATCTGCACCGAGCTCGACCTCTGCGCGGTGGGCGACTGGAAAAATGCGGGCACGGAGTACGCGGACAAAGGCGAATTCTCGAGCGACGTAGAGCCGCCAACCCTGGAATATCTGGGCAACCCGGTCTGGGGCAGCTCCGCCGAGTGGCACGCGGCGGCGCCGTTTGTTGTGCACTGGGTGGTGCACCTTCGCGGGCATTCCGCGGTGCTGGTCCTGGATGAGATCAACTGGTGGCCGCTGATGTTGTCGCTGAAATGCCGGCGCGTGATTGCGGCGGAGGCGCATCTGTCGGGTCCCGACCGGGGTTTGCTCGAAGTGTGCTCGAACCCTTCAGCCCAGGACCCCGACGGGACGGGGCGTTTTTACCCGTGGGTATCGGCCGACGAAGCGGCAAAACTTGAAAAAATCAGGCCGCGCGGCGTGCTCATCAATCGCGAGTTGAAATCCCAGCTTGTGGACTGGGGACTTTCGGACGTACTGATGGTGGTGGGGCCGCTGGGCGGCGTTCTGCGCGACGGCGTACGGCAACTGATGGCCAAGTCCGCCGCATTCGATCCCAACGCAGCAGCAGCCGACTCCAGCGGAAGCGCGGGAATTGGAAATTACGACTGGAAGACGCAACTGACCCGCGACAATACGCTGGACCAGGAATTCGTCGGCGTAACACATAGCCTGGGCGCCTACCTGTTCTTCAACACGCTCAACCCCGAGTTTGCGAGCGTGGACTCGCAGAGCCTGTCGGCGACGGATGAGGCCAGAAAAACGGCGGAAGAGAACGCGGTACGGTACATTTTTGAACGAACATCCCTGATCTATTTCTTCGCCAACCAGCTACAGATGCTGGAGATGACGAACCTTGAGAATGCCCCGGAGAGTTCGACGACGGCGACGAAGTCGCGAGGACTGGCGCCGCCTCCAATCGCTCCGATGTCGCCCGCGGCCGACTTCATAACGCTGGTCAATCGCTGGAAGGATTACCAGACGGGCTTTCAGGGTGTGCTTCACCCGAGCGACGAGGCGAGCCGGGAAAAGGTTCAGGTGGTGGCGTGGAGCGATCCGAGCGACGTGATGACCTACCGCGTGCCGAAGATCGGCAATGTGGAGGTTGTGAATCTCTACGTTACGAATGGGCCGCACTACTTCGGGCTGCTTGAATCGCCGCGCAAGGCGCATGACGACTACGCGAAAAACATCGACGTGCTGCGCGTGATGTTCGAGGAGACGAAGCCGCCGCAGACACATTGAGGGAGACAGGGCCGCGGACTGAGCCGCCAGCCATTGCCACCGCTGAATTGCGGATGGTAGCCTCAACTTTGCACTACTCTTAGAAGGGACTTCCCTCGAAAACATGCAAAGCACGTACAACGGGCTCGAGCTGCCGAAGGCGGGCGAGCCAATCGAGTACAAGAACGGGCAATTCGAAGTGCCCGACCACCCCATCATTCCTTTTATCGAGGGCGACGGCACGGGGCGCGACATCTGGAAGGCGTCGCAGCGCGTTTTCGATGCAGCGATAGAGAAGACGTACGGCGGTAAACGCGCGATTCGCTGGTTCGAAATCTACGCCGGCGAGAAGGCATTCCGACGGTTCAACAACTGGCTGCCCGACGATTCGGTGGCGGCGGCGCGCGATTTGCGCGTCTCGATCAAAGGGCCGCTGACCACGCCGGTGGGCGGCGGCATTCGCTCGCTGAACGTGGCGCTGCGGCAGATTCTCGACCTCTACGCGTGCGTGCGGCCGGTGAAGTATTACCAGGGCGTGCCCAGCCCCGTGAAGCATCCGGAGAAGCTCGACGTCGTTATTTTCCGCGAGAACACCGAAGATGTGTACGCCGGCATCGAGTTCAAGGAAGGCACCGAGGACGCGGCGCGGCTGATTTCGTTCCTGAACGACGATCTGTTGAAGGGCGGCAAGAAGAAGGTCCGCAGCGATTCGGGCGTCGGCATCAAGCCGATTTCGATCTTCGGCACCAAGAGACTGGTGCGGTATGCGATCCGCCAGGCGCTGGACTCGGGACGCAAGACGGTGACGCTCGTGCACAAGGGAAACATTCAGAAATTCACAGAGGGCGCGTTCCGCGAATGGGGATACGAAGTTGCGACCGAGGAGTTCCGCGAGCAAATTGTGACGGAGCGCGAGAGCTGGATTCTGGCCAATGTGGAATCGAAACCGGGCATTTCGATTGAAGAAAATGCCGCGCTGATCGAGCCGGGGTTGGAGTTTGGGTCTCCGGCGTTTCGCGAGTCGCTTTACGCGGAGCTCAAAGGGGTGCTGGATTCAATCGGCAAATCGCACGGAAACGGGGCGTGGAAGAAGAAGGTGCTGATCAACGACCGCATCGCCGACTCGATCTTCCAGCAAATCATTATCCGGCCGGAGGACTATAGCGTCTTGGCCACGCCGAATCTAAACGGCGACTACATCTCCGACGCGGCGGCGGCGCAGGTCGGCGGGCTGGGGATCGCACCGGGGGCGAACATCGGCGACGGCTATGCGGTTTTCGAGGCTACGCACGGAACGGCCCCCAAGTACGCCGATAAGGACGCGATCAATCCCGGCTCGGTGATTCTTTCGGGCGTGATGCTGCTCGAATTCATTGGCTGGAAAGAAGCGGCAAAGATGATCGAAAGCGCCATGGAGAAGACCATCCAGACCAAATTCGTCACCTACGACTTTGAGCGCCAGCTAACCGGCGCGACGAAGGTGGGGACGAGCGAATTTGCCACGCGGATGATTGGAAATATGTAAAAAAAACGGGGCAAGCGGAGTTAGCCTCGATTCGCTCGCGCCGGCGGGGTTGGACGAGGTCTCTCCCAGCACCGCTCGCTTCGCCAGCTCCGCTTATGAGCAAAAAGGAGACGAAATGCGGAAGAAGGTTTGGATTGCCGGTGCAGGCAACGTGGGCGCCGGCGAAATTGCAGAACGAATGATTGGCATTGTCCGGGCGCTGGCGCAACTCTCGACGCCAGAACGCATGGCGCGTCGACGCAGGAGAATTGGCGTTTAATCGGCCACAGGCCCTGGGAACTACCCGCATGAGGGTTTAGCGATGACTGACCGAAGTTCGCTTCAAGATGCGTGCGAAAAAGGGGATGAGGGGGCTGTCAGGGCTCTGTTGGCGGCGGGAGCCAGCGCCAATTCCCGCAGCGGTTATGAGATGAGATCGCCGCTGCACTTTGCATTGAGGGACGGTGGAAGCGCCGTGGTCGAGCTCCTACTGGCGGCGGGAGCGGATGTCAACGCGGCCAGCAATGATGGGTCGACGCCGCTACATGAAAAATGCAATACAGGACGACGGCGTGCGAATGCGATCAAACTACTGTTGGCAGCCGGGGCAGACGTAAATGCCGTCAATAGCCGTTGCGAAACGCCGCTGCATCGAGAGTCTGAGGGGCTTGGCGAGGTCGAGGTGATGAAGCTTCTACTGGAGGCCGGGGCGAACGTCAACGCTGTAAGCAGCGACGGTGAAACTCCGCTTCACCGGGCAGCAAGAAGCAGCAACGCCGCTCGAGCCAAGGCCTTGCTTGATGCCGGGGCAGACGTCAATGCTCTGAGTAAGGACGGTTCCGCACCCCTGCATCTAGCAAGCGCGAGCGATTACTCCGCCAGCGTCGAGGTGGTTAAGCTGCTTCTGGCAAGTGGGGCAAGGATGGGCGCTGCGAAGAACGGTGCTACGCCGCTTTTTATGGCCCGCAAGGTTGGCTGCACCGCCGGAATCAAGCTGCTGCTGGCTGAGGAACTACGCCAATCAGGCAGAGGTGGAGATATTCAGCCGCTCGTGACGATGCTCGGAAACGGTGATGAAGACCTTAGAAACGCGGCACTGGATATTTTGCTTGAAATGGGGGCCGATGCCAAAACAGCGATCAAAGATTTCTTCGGCTCTGACCCGGAGCGATGGATCAAAGACCCTTGCGCTCGCGCGCGGCCGAATCGCGTTTGCAACCCGGAGCTTGCAAACAAGGAAGAATTTAAGCGGTACCGCATATTCGATTCGTATAAATTTGTCGAAGAGTGGGCTTCTCAGGTCGCGGAGGAGCCCCGGAGGGGATACCAATATGTGCGAATGTCCGTGAGCGACTGGAACCTGGCAACTCGGGCGCTCTACGATGCATTCAAGAAGAGATTCAATATCGAATCCGCAGACGCGGTGATCCTATTTGACTCGTATCTATCAGCAATCTGCGAGAAATGCTCTCATAACATGAGCGGCGAAATCGTTCAAATGTCTTCGGCTTTAGGGAAGATGGCCAATCTGCCGGCCCGAAAGTCTTGCACTAACTGCGGCTATTCGGTGACGTACGTGGCCTGGGCCGGCGACAAATTGCACGACCTCTTTTTCTAAAGTGTCATGCCGATTTCCAACAGGGGAGAGAAGTTTATGCGGAAGAAGGTTTCGATTGTCGGCGCGGGAAACGTGGGCGCCACCTGCGCGCACTGGATTGCGGCCAAGGAACTGGCGGATGTGGCACTGATTGACGTCGTCGAGGGCGTACCGCAGGGCAAGGGGCTGGATCTGCTCGAAGCCATGCCCATTGAGAAACGCGATGTCGCCATCGTAGGCGCGAATGACTATGGGGCCACGGCCAACTCCGACGTTGTCGTCATTACCGCGGGGATTCCGCGCAAGCCGGGCATGAGCCGCGACGACCTGCTCAACACCAATTTCAAGATCATGTCGGATGTGGTTTCGAAGGTCGTGGCGCAGTCGCCGGAATCGATTTTGATCATCGTTTCGAATCCGTTGGACGCAATGGCGCAGGCTGCCTACCGCCAGGCGGGATTCAACCGCGAGCGCGTGATCGGGATGGCCGGCGTGCTCGACTCGGCCCGCTTCCGGACTTTCATTGCCGAAGAATTGAAGGTGAGCGTGGAGAACGTGACGGCCTTTGTGCTGGGAGGGCACGGCGATACCATGGTGCCGCTGGCGCGCTACTCGACGGTGGCCGGCATTCCCATTACGGAGCTGATCGCGCCGGACCGGCTGGAGCAAATCGTCCAGCGCACGCGCGACGGCGGCGCGGAGATCGTCAAGTACCTCAAGACGGGCAGCGCCTATTACGCGCCGTCGGCCGCCGTCACCGAGATGGTTGAAGCGATTCTCAAGGACAAAAAGAAGATTCTGCCCTGCGCGTCGTATCTCGAAGGCGAATACGGAATCAACGGCTATTACATCGGCGTTCCGTGCAAGCTGGGGGCGGCGGGCCTGGAACAGATCATCGAGATCAAGCTGACGGCCGAGGAAGATGCAGCGCTCAAGAAAAGCGCGGAAGCGGTGAAGGAGCTTTGCGCGGTGATCGGCGTGTAGAGAAAGCAGTCGTCAGTGATCAGTGAACAAAGGCCCCGGGATTCGATCCCGAGGCCTTTGTTTTGTACTCCCGCACAGTTTACCGATGGCTAAGAGCTGCCCCTCAGTCCATCGCCATGCTGAGCTGGTGGCGCACATCGGCGCCGCGAATCCAGAAGATCACGTCAGTGGCGATGTTGGAGGAGTGGTCGGCGATCCGCTCGAGGTTCTTCGCGACGAGAATCCCGTTCATGGCCTGCTGCGTAAACTGCGGTTTCTCTTCGATCAGCTTGAGCAGGTCGTTGTGGGCGCGGCGGTTCATGCGGTCGATCTCGTCGTCCATCTCGCGGACGGAATCGGCGAGGCGCGCGTCGCCATCGAGCAGAGCCTGAAGCGCATTGCGGATCATTTGCGCGGCAAAGTCGCCCATGGCGGCAAAGTCGACCGGCAAATCCACATCGTCGACGGCCAGGATTTCCTTGGTGCGGCGCGAGATGCTCATGGACTGGTCGCCGATGCGCTCGAGGTCGCCGTTGATTTTGATGACGGCGAGGATGAAACGGAGATCGATGGCCATGGGCTGCTGTTTGGCCAGAAGGTCATACGCCATTTCGTCGAGCTCGCGCTGCGCGGTGTCGATGGCGCGCTCGTTCTGCTTGACGAACTTACAGAGGCCCTTGTCGCGGCGGGTGTAGGCCTCGACGGCCAACTCGACCGCCAGCTGCGCCAGCGCAGCCATGGCGAGAAGCTTGTCCTTCAGCTCCGCGAGTTGCTGGTGAAAGTGTATACGGGGCACTAGGTTCCAACTCCCATCCGACTATTTTGCACCAAGCGACGTTACAGGAGAACAAATTTCCGACCCTGCATCCGAACTGTTACACACATTGGTAATGTTCCCGGAAAGGGCCGATGGCTGAAGCGTTGGACGGCGGGCGACGGAAAAGGCTCGGTGGCCCGGAGAACGAATGGTCGCGGGATGAGGCGGCTCGAACGCGACTATGCGGCTTTGGCCGGCAGCCGGGGCGGCTCGATGGCGCCGAGCAGGAGGAGATAGGCCGCAATGCCGATAGCCAGATAAGCCGCCGCTACTGCAAACGCCATGGCGTATGAGTGGCGCGCCGAGACGAGGTAGCCAGTGAGGATAGAGGCGGCGATCCCTGAGACCTGGCCGGCAAAATTGATGATTCCACCCACCTTGCCGACGTCGGGGCGCCGCGCGATGAAGGAAGGCAACGACCAGGCCACGGGCGCAGCGGCGGCAAGACCGCTGAGCGAGACGGTGATCCAAATAAGGGCCTGCGAAGCACTGTGCGCGCGAGCTGCGCCCAGAATGCCGAGGCCAAACGCCGTGCCTGCGATGAGGACGGCGCGGCGGACAGCGCTCTGATTCCACCCGTGCTGGACAAGGAAGTCGACCAAAAACCCGCCGAACGCGAGGTCAGTCGCGGTGGCGATGAGCCAGGGAAGGCTGGTGTAAAGAAATGAGTGGAGGAGATCGATATG
>JASHSG010000047.1 GCA_030040935.1 Acidobacteriaceae bacterium
AGGTTTCGACGTTAGGCTGGTGCCGGAGAAACTGAGAGACCCACTTCGTTGGAAGAGTCCGCGGAAAATCTTCGTCAATTCAATGAGCGACCTTTTTCACGACGAAGTCCCCGACGACTACATTGCCGAGGTCTGCAAAGTGATGGAGGCGGCCAACTGGCATATCTTCCAGATCCTCACGAAGCGTCATGACCGGATGTCGAAACTGTTGTCTGGCCCGCTTCGCGCATTTGCGATGATGCCTCATATATGGTGGGGTGTCAGCGTCGAAAACAGAAAACACGGCCTTCCGAGACTACATCGGCTCCAAAAGACTCAAATCGCAGTGCGGTTCTTGTCGATCGAGCCTCTCCTTGAAGACCTTGGCAAAATCGATCTGAGCGGCATCGCGTGGGCGATTGTTGGGGGCGAAAGCGGCCCGGGGGCGCGCCCGATGGAGATTGAGTGGGTGAGATCCATAAAGAGGCAATGCGAACGGGATGAAGTGCCGTTCTTCTTTAAGCAATGGGGAGGAAAAAGAAAGAAGGCAGCCGGGAGAACCCTTGATGGAACAACTTACAACGAGTTCCCATCGCCAAACGTAATCGAGCCTCACTCGCTCGAACCGAACTTCGTGCCGGTCGAAGCTCTCGCAGGCGCCTAGGACCGCGCAACCCCTTACGCCGTCTCTTCCGCCAGTTCTGCTCCCGCGCCAACCCTCCGCCGCGCCAGGTTTCGCGTCAGCGCAACCATGGTTCCCGCCGCCAGCAGAGCGGGCGCAACCAGCCCGCGCAACCCCAGGTCGTAACTGCCCGTCCGGTCCTTCATCACGCCCATCCAGTAGGGCCCGATAAATCCCGAGAACATCGTGATCGTATTCATCGCCGCAATGCCTGCGGCCGCCGCGCGCCCCGCCAAAAACTGCATGGGCACCGCATTCGCCGGCCCCAGCATCGCTACAAACGCGACGTAGCTTGCTGCCAGCGCCGCCACAATCAGCCATGGCTCCTTGGCATAGCTTGCCGTCAAATATCCCGCGGCCATTACGAGGCATGGCACGATGCAATGCAGCGTCCGCTCACCCGTGCGATCGGAGTGCGCGCTGTTCACGAGCATCCCCGCCGCGCCCGCCAGGCCGATCGCCGCCACCAGGTATCCGACATTCGTCACGCTCCAGCCCGTCGCCCCCTGCAAGATCGCTGGCGCCGAAAAACCATATGCATAGTTGGTCGTCAGCGTGAAGAGGAAATACGCGCCAATCATCCAAACCTTTGGCTCAAGCAGCGCCTCCATCACGCCGGCGCCGTGGCCTAGGTGCGCCTTCTCGCCGTCGGCTTTCAGTTTCCGCTCCAGCCACGACTTTTCCTCCGCCGTCAGCCACGTGGCCTTGGCCGGACCGTCGGGAAGCATCTTCAGGATCACCAGGCTGAATGCCGCCGCCGGCAATCCCTCCAGCAGAAAGAGCCATTGCCAGCCTGCGAGTCCCAGCCTCCCGCTGAGCCCCAGCAGCCATCCCGCCACCGAACCCATCGCCGCCGAGCTCAGCGGCAGAGCAATGTAGAACCGGCTCACCGCCCGCGCCCTCATCCGCGCCGGAAACCAAAGCGTCAGGTAATAAATCACGCCCGGATAGAACCCGGCCTCCGCTATGCCCAGCAGAAATCGGAGCGCGTTGAACTCGAGCGGCGTGCGCACAAACATCATCGCCGCCGCCAGCAATCCCCACGTCAGCATGATGCGCGCCAGCCAGCGCTTCGCCCCAAAGCGCAACAGCATCAGGTTTGACGGCACCTCGCACAGCGCGTACCCGATGAAGAACAGCCCGGCTCCAAATCCATACACCGATGCGCTGAAATGCAGATCGCGATTCATCTGCAGGGAGGCAAAACTGATGTTGATGCGGTCCATGAAGGCCAGCCCATAGCCCACCGCGATCACGGGAAGCAGCCGCAGGCTGGCTTTCCTCAGCGCCGCCGCGCCGATCGCATCCGCGTCTGCGCTCGCGCCCGAAAGCCCTGCGTCGATCGATCCGCCTGCAGTCGACATCCGCGCTGACCTCAGTTTGCGCCTGACAGCCTCATTTGATTGCGGTCGCCATCGAGTCCGGACCCACGAGGTGCTCCACGCGAGCCTCTTTAAAGCCCGCTTCCTTCATCCAGCCGATGCAGTCCGCGCCCGTGTAATCAAATCCGCCCGGCGTCTCGATCAGCATATTCAGGCTCATCAGCAGCCCAAATGCATTCTTCGTGCGATCGTCGTCGATCATCGCGTCATAGACCATGAGCGCTCCTCCCGCGGGAAGCGCTTCATACGCCTTGGCGATCAGCATGCGCTTCTCTTCAAGGTTCCAGTCATGCAAAATGTGCCCCATCATCACCACGTCCGCCTTGGGCAGCGGATCGGTGAAGAAGCTTCCGGCCTGGAACTGCACCCTCTGCTCCAGTGCGTGCGCCGTCACATATTCCTCGAACACCGGGCCAACTTCAGGCAGGTCGAAGCCGATTCCCAGCAGGTGCTGATTCTTGCTGCACACCTGCACCAGCAGGTCGCCCTGCGCCGGCCCTGCATCCACGACGGTCCGGTACTTCGTCCAGGGAAACTTCGCGGCAATCGCCATGTTGGCTCCCCGGCTGATCCCGGTCATCGCTCCCAAAAAGTTCTTCAGCCGCTCAGGATCGGCGTAGATTGCCTCGAATGTGTCTCCCCCTGCCCCGGCTTCGCCCTGCGGCTGTCCCGTCCTTAACGCCGCTGTCAAATTGCCCCAATGCCGAAACAGCCGGCGGTTCGCCATCTCCAGAATCCCGCCGATGTACGAAGGCTTGTGCTTGTCGAGGAATAGATCCGTCGAGGGTGTGTTCGAATAAATCCCGTCGTGCCGCTCCAGGAATCCCAGCGCCACCAGCGCGTCAAATAAATCCCTCGCCGAACGTGGATGCAGTCCCAGCCGCCCCGTCAGCTCATCCAGATCTTCGGGGTGCTTCGCCAGTTCGGTGAACACCTCCATCTCCACCGCGCTCAGCAGTGTTTTCGAGGCCCAGAACCCCATTCCGATTTGCAGAATGTGTTCGGGGCTTGGCATCGCAGCCGATGCGGCGGACCCGGGCGCGGATGCGTTTTGAGTGATGGGCTGACTCACAGGTGACCTCCTTTGGCCGTTGCTTTGTCTCGGTTGTCCAGGGGGGAAGCGCCCAGATGCTCAGCCGGCAGGAAGCCGAAGCGAATGGGACAAGATGAGTCTAATTTGCCGCGCGCGGCGCCGCCAATGTATTTCTCCGCGACTGCACCAGCCGCGAAGGTCCTCCGTCCCGAGGACCCAGAATTACCAGCATCATCAAGACCGTATGCAGCCTTCCGCCGCAGCAGTCCATCACGCCGCCCTTGATCGTCCTTTGCTTCTCTTCCACCCTCCCATCTCGAGCGCCGCTTCGCAGCATGAACTCCGGAGTCGATCCGCATACGATCGGTCCGCAAGCGTCCGCGCAACGACCATTCCGCCAATGCTCAATGCGGCGATCGCCTGTGCTCGCGCGAGCGCGTCGCGTTTTCTTCCCGCAAGGCTTCGCCCCAATACGTCCACCATCGCCCGAAAAACAACCTCAAACGCCTGTCGTGCCTTGGTTCCGCTTCTTTGAACATCCGTGGGCAGCGCCACCATGGGGCACGAATTCTCCACGTCCTCGAAATGCTGGCGCGACAAATATGCGTTCACCACCTGGGCCCCAACGTCGGTCGCCGACAGGTCGACACTGACGCCCTCCCAGCACGCCTTCCACTCGGGATCGGTGAAAAAGCAATTCATCACTTCAGCGTAAAGATCGCTCTTTCCGTCGAAATACGAATAGAATCCGCCGTGCGTCAACCCCGCGCCCTGCATGATCTCCGTAATCGAAACGCCTTCAAATCCACGCTGGTTGAATAATCGGCGCGCGCTGTCGATGATTCTTTTCTTCACCTTCTCGCGGTGGCCTTTTGGATACGGCATGGCGCCTCCGGGTGATTCGGGCCGCTATTCCCGGCCGAAATTATGAGCTTGAACATATTTTATCCGGATGTTCTCATCCACTTAGCGTCGACTCGCGCCCTGGATCGGCAAAAGTCGATCCGCAAATTGCACCTTGGAGGCGCCATGAACAGTCAGGCTTCCGCGTCAGTTTCCAATCCCGGCCGCCGCCGGCTGCTCTTCTCCGGAATGGCCGCGGGCGCGATCCTTCTGCGATCGAGGCCATCCTTTGCCGAAGCCGATGGCGAAATCTCTCGAACGGCGGAATCAATCCACCAGGAGATCGCTTTCAGCGCCAAGCCGGAGCGCATCTATCGCGCTCTCACCAATTCCGCGGAGTTCCAAAAAGTTGAGTCGTTCAGCGACGCCATGCGCAGTCTGGACATGAATGCGCATCCCGCCCAAATCAGCGCTGAGCCGGGCGGGCCCTTTTCCCTCTTCGGCGGCTACATCTCCGGCCGCCAAATCGAGCTCGTCCAGAATCAGCGCATCGTTCAGGCCTGGAGGGTCGGCAGCTGGGACCCCGGCATTTATTCCATCGCCAGATTCGAACTGGCGCCCTCAGACTCAGGCGCCAGGCTGAGTTTCGATCACACCGGCTTCCCTCAGGGAGCCGCCGAGCATCTCGCCAGTGGCTGGCACGCCAACTATTGGGAGCCGCTGCGAAAATTCCTGGGGTAATCGATGATCTGGCGCGCGCGAAGCTAACCGATCGTTGAAAGCTAGTGGCTTGTAGATTCTTTGATAATCCTGAACTCCCCGCTCACGTGCATCATGCTCATCAAATAGAGCATGCCGTCGTAGTAACGCGATTCGCCGCTTGGCACCGGCTCATTCCACAAGGCATCCACAAATGCCTTCGCCGCCGGTCCATCGGTCGCCGCCAGGCTGCCCACCGCCGTCGTCGAAATCGGACCCAACGGGTGATGGTCGCTCAGCGGTTTTCCATCCAGCGTGTAGCGATCGACGATCTTGTCGATGCCCTGCGAGAAGAAAAACTTCTGAATGCGATCGCTCAGCACCGTCTCGCGCGGGTCTTTCTTCCACCACGAATAGTCCACGCTCCAGTTGCTCACGCTTCGCCACGAGTCGGCCATGAACGGCACCGGAGTTCCGTCGCGTCCCGTCACCGGAGTTCCGTCGAAGTTGCTGCGGTCCGGCGTTAATCCCGTCTCCGGCCCCGTCACGCGGCTAAAAAAATCGCGGCTCACATCTGCAGCCGTCGCCCAGAACACGCGATCCTCCACCGGGCCCCACCGCGACCACAGTTCGTAAAACGCCGGCAGATGATACGACGCATCCGTCGTCCCTCCCGGCCAGTTGGGCACAAACTTGATCATGTTGTGCGCCTCGTCCACCATCGGCCCGATCGATTCTTTCTGCGGTCCGCCGCGCATAAAGCGATAAAACTGTGGCGGCCACGGCCGTCCCGCCGCCTTCGCTGCCGCCTCCATCCGATCGGTGTTCAGGCCGGGCCACGGATGATCCGGCTCGACAAACGGCTCGTCGCCGGGATGATTCCGGAACGGCCCTGTCCCTGTCTCAACCGGATGATGTCGTATCCCGCGCAGAATCTTCTCCGCCTCCGCCTGGTAGTTGTAAATCCCCTTGCCGTTCCCCCATCGGTGCGCCGCAAAATAAAGCGCCATCGCGAAGTATTCTTCTCCGTCAGGCGCCGCCCCCGTCGAGCGCGGCGTCCCATCTGTATTCATTGACCACGCAAAGTACCCCGCCGAAGGATTCTTCGCATCGGTGATCAACATATATGTGTGCGCCCAGTTCCAGATCGCGTCGAACTCGCGCTTGTGGTTCAGCTCGACGCATATCATCATCCCGTAGCTCATGCCCTCGGTGCGCGCATCGTTGTTATTCCAGTCCGTCACATACGCCAGGGTCCCGTTTTCGTTGGCTCCGGTCTCAAAATAGACGCGCTCTTCCTGCCCGTCGCCATGAAACAGTTGCTGAAATGCCTTCTCGATCTTGGCGCGCGTCTCGGCCGGCGCGTGCCCCTGCTCTTGAAACAAATCGCGATACTGCCCCGTCTTGTATGCGCCCTCGCCGTTGCCCGGGAAGCGCTCGAACTTCCCTAGTGGTGCGTTCTCGTGCGGTGCCGGCATCATCCATCCAGGCATGCCAGTTGGTGTCTGCATGGGCGTCGTTGCTTGCGCGGTCACCGGCGCCTGCGCCTGACCAGCGGTCGCACTCCCGCTTGGGTTCGCGCCGCCGGCCTGCGCCCCCAGCACCGGGACAGCAAAAATCAAAACTCCCAGCGCACCAACCCAATCCTGAACTCGAATCTTCATCCCCAACCTTTCCTGTCTCGCGCAATCAACCGCCGGCCATACTTCGATCATAATGCGTCGCTCTTGCCCGCTGTTTGCTGCCTGCAGGCCTCCGTCGGTGTCCCCCGCTTCCTGTTGCTACATGCTCCCGCTGGCTTCCTCGCTTCGCCCGCTCGTTCCATCGTTCGCTGTATTTCCAGTCACAGGACGCTCACACTCTCGCTGTGATAGCATCCGTGTTTCGAGAAAGACGCGCCCGCCGGACCACGATTCTCCCTTCGTAACTTCCGCCCAGAGCGCGCCTTGCGAAGGAGAAGCCTATGAAAACGTACCAGGGAAGTGAGATCCGCAATGTCGCTGTAGTGGGGCATGCGCACAGCGGCAAGACCACGCTCGTTGCCGCTCTGCTGCATGCCGCCAAGATGACTCCCACCCAGGGCCGTGTTGAAGACGGCTCCGCCGCAACCGCCTACGACGAAGAAGAAGTCGCTCGCGGCATCACCATGCAGAATGCCGTCGCCTTTGCCGAGTGGCAGGGCGCAAAAATCAATTTCGTCGATACCCCCGGCTTCCACATGTTCACCCACGAAGCCCGCGCCGCCCTGTTCCCCGTTGAATCCGCCATCGTCGTCATCAACGCCCAATCCGGCGTCGAGCCCGTCACTGAGCGCGTCTGGCGCTTTGCCGAAGAAGCCAACGTTCCCCGCATCGTTCTCGTCAATCAAATGGACCACCCCAAAGCCGGCGGCGGCGAGGGCCTCAGCGCCCTTATCGACGACCTGCACGACCGCTGGGGCCGCAACTGTGTTCCCGTCCAGTTGCCCATCTCTGACGCCAACGGCTTTCACGGCGTCGTCGATCTCGTCACCATGGAGGCCTATACCTACTCGCCGGGCGGCGACGGCCGCGGCAAAGTCTCCGCCGAAAT
>JASHSG010000048.1 GCA_030040935.1 Acidobacteriaceae bacterium
GTGCGGGAGAAAGCACGGGTTGTGTTTGTGATATAAGGGCGAGTTATTCGGAAGTTGAGGGTGCCCCGATCCCTCCGCCACGGCGGACGAGGGACCGGGGCACCTAAGTTTGCGCGAGATCAGGATGATTTCGCCGCCTGAAATCCAGCGAGGATTTGCGTCATTAAATCGTTGACGGTGCCGGGCGAGCTGGGCAATAGAAGCGTCGATGACTTGCCCGTGACGCCGACTTCGCGCAGAGTGTCGAAATACTGCGTCATCAGAACCATCGCCATCACGTCCTGCGCAGAAGAACCTTCGACGGCGCCTTTGAAGGCTTCGACGGAGGCCTGTAGACCCTTGATGATAGCGGCACGCTGGCGAGCCACGCCATCGCCCTGAAGGGCTTTCGACTCGGCTTCAGCCTCGGCCTGCTTAACCTTGAGAATTTTGTCGGCTTCGCCGCGGGCCTGCGCCGCGATCTGCTCGCGCTGCGCGGCGTTGATGTCGTTCATGGCGGCCTTCACCTTGGCGTCGGGAACGATGTCGGTCACGAGCGCGCGCAGAATGTTGTAGCCGAAGTTGTCCATCACATCGTCGAGATCTTTTTTGACGGCGGAGGAGATTTGCTGCTGCTGCTCGAAAGCCTCGTCGAGCGTGAGCGTGGGCACGTGGCCGAGGATGGAGTTGAAGACGTAGCTCTCGATCTGGCTTTGCGGATTGGAGAGCTTGTAGTAGGCGTCGAAGACCTTGGATTCGACGACCTGATACTGCACGGAGACGGGGATGGTGACGAAGACGTTGTCCTTGGTTTTGGTTTCGACGTTGACGACCGCCTGGCGCACCTGCAAATCGATCAGGCGCACGGTTTCGCAGTAAGGCAGAAGGAACTGCAAGCCGGGGCGTGCGACGCGGTTAAACTTGCCGAAGCGCTCGACGACGCCGGCCGAGTAGGTGCGCACCGTATACATGGTTTTGAGGATGGTGACGAGCAGAAAGATTCCAATGACGACGGCGATGACGAGAACCACAACGACGACTGCGGAATTGTCCATGGCGAACCTTTCCTTCGAGAATCATTTCCTTTTCGGGCGCGGAAGCGGCGATTAGCAGTCGAGGCTGGTCCGCGCTTTTGGGATGGAGGAATGATACGCCAGGGATGCGAACGGCGCGTTGCGCCAGGGAGAGACGCGGGAGGTCGTTCTTCCGGCCGGCCTTTGGCCGGCGCGTCACCTTTGCGCGGGAGGCTCAGCATACTTGTTGTGGAAGAGGCGGCGGTTGATATCGGGCCAGAATTCCTTGAACCAGAAAGATCCCGCGTCAATCGCGATATCGAGGCCCCACTGGAACCCGGTGTTTCCGGCGGATCTTGAGGCAGCGGGGTAGTAGAGATTGGAAATGCCCGCAGCGGCGCCGGCGCCAAAGATCTCGCTCACATTGAAGACCTCGGCCCCGGAGTTCGACCGGGTGATGACGGCGCGGCTGAGTGCATAGCCCGTGCGCCTGATAAATCCGCCGTGACCCAGAGTGTAGTAGCGCGAATCTTCGCGGGTGAAGGTGGGAAAGATGAATTCGACCCAGTAGTTTTCGCTGGTCTGGTCCACTGCCGAATGCCAAAAGTAGCGAGCGTACCCGGCGGCGCCTTCGTGGAACTGGGGAGTTGCTTTCTCGTGCATGTTGTAGAGCGCGATGGCGGCGGGAATGAAGATCGAGGAGTAATCGAAGGAGTCTTCCGTGGCGTCGACGAATTTTTCCTTGACGGTTTCGGGCGGCAATATCTGGTCGGCACTGACGGCGCGGAAGTTGGGAATGATGCCGAGGATGCGCTTGGTCTGCTGACCGCTTGCATTCGTTTGCGCAGTTTGCGCCGGCTGATCCTGCGATGCAGACGCATTGTTGCCGGAGGGTTGCGCGGGAGCGGCGGCGGCCTGGAGATCGGGGCCTGACGCGGACAGGGCCGCGCCCGGCGCCGCAAAATCAAGCGGGCCGGGATCGCCGGCTTGAGTTTGCTGAGCTGAAAGGAAGACGCAGGCATTGGCGCCAGCCATCGCGACCAGAGACAGCCCGAATGAGAAGCAGCGCCTGGAGATGAATTTCCGGGGGCGAAAGTCGAAGGACATGAGGACCTCTCGAGGGGCGTCGATGCGGGTCTTTGAGCCTATTCTGACATGATGCTTGTCTCAGGGCCGGTGGTTCGCGGCGAAACCGGCGAGGTGGTTATTTTGAGTTCTGTTCCTGAGATCCGTTGTTCTGCTCGAGTTTTTTCTGCTTTGCCGCGGCATCCTGGGCGCGGAGCTGGGCATCGAGGCCGTGGGTGGGATCTTTGTGGAAGAGCTTGCGCGAGATGTCGGGCCAGAATTCCTGGAGCACGCCGCCGAAAGTGCCTTCTCCGGTGACGATCAATCCGTTGTCGATGGTCTGGCCCAGCCCCGCGGTTTGCGCCGGATAGTAGAGGTTCGAGATGGCGCCGGCGATGATGTTGCCACCCACATTGGAGTAGTTGGGCTCCCATTTTCCGGTGTTGTCGTGCTTGCAGATAAAGCTGGTGGCTACGGCGTAGAAGAAGCGGTGCTTAAACGTGCCGTGGCCGAGCCGGAAGTAGCGGGGGTCCTGGTGAAGCAGCGCAGGCAGGAAGCCGTTGCCGATCATGGCGCCATCGAAGGCGTCGAGATAAGCGGCGCCGGAGCGCTTGAAGTAGCCTGCGGGGCCCCAGCCGAATCCGGTGCCATTATCCTGCGCCTCGGAAAGACCCGCCACGACGAATGCGATTCCGAATTGGTAAGGATCGATGGCGGAACGAAAGGCGAGGCCGATCTTCTGGCCTGAGCTCATGGATGCGGCGTCACTGCGATAGGTGACGTTGAAGGAGGGCACGATGCCAACGACGCGCTGCTTTTCCTGCTCCTTGATTTGCTCAGCGGCTTTTTCGTGCTGGCTCTCTTGCGGAGCGGGTTGCCCGGCGGAGCTCTGCGTGCCGGAACCGTTTTGCTGCGAGCCGGAGGTACTTGGCTGCGAGCCGGGGCTGGCGGGCGAGGCGCTGCTTTGCGGCGGCGCGGCGGAGCCATTGGACGTGGGGGCCGATCCTGCAGGAGGTTGCTGGGCGTCCTGGCCTGGCGCGGACTGGGGATCGACGGCAGCCACATCGATTCGCGGGGTGGGAGCGTCGGGAATCGCGTACGACGGAGAAGCAGCGGCTGCGGCCAGCGCTGAACTCGGTCCCTCCGCAAGCAGACTGCGCGAGAGAAAGAGAAAGGCCATCCCAGAAACGAGCCGCAGAGCGGCTCCAGTGAAGCTCGATCGCATTCGTTCACCTGTCTTCCAGAGTCAGCGCCGGCCGGCGCGGACCGCCGAAGCGCCAGATCGGTTGGGGAAAGTCCGCTGGAATTGCTCCTGCCTCCGGGGTGCACCTGCCCAGCCGCCTGATACCACTTCCTTGATTATCGACAATTCCTGCTATTTAGACGCTCTGCGCGCTTCGAAGACACAAAAAGGTCCCTTTCCCAATACCCTGGAATCCATAGAACCAATGGCAGTTTGCCGATTTTTTCTCCCGGTTCAAGGACTGGGGCGGATCAGGCCTCGAAATCGATATAGCCGCGTTGAGGATCGGTGGAGACGAGCTTGACGGTGACTCTGTCGCCGACGTCGAGGCCTTTGCCGCCGCGCACCACCATGCCGTCAACGTGGGGATCGAGGGTGCGCACAAAGGTTCCGTGGTCAGTGGCGCCGGTGACAATGGCCTGATAAGTTTGCCCGATGTGGGGGTGAAGCACGACCGCGGCGATGCGCTTTTGCATCTCTCGCTCCACTCTGCGGGCAGCGTCCTCCATTTGAGTGCATCGCTGGGCAATCTGATTGAGCTCTTGTTCAGAATACGGTGCGGAGGCCTTAGCGAGCCACGCCTTGAGAAGGCGCTGCGAAACCATATCGGGGAAGCGGCGGTTGGGCGCAGTGGAGTGTGCGTAGTCCTGGACGGCGAGGCCGAAGTGGCCGGGCGACGGGGCGTTGGGCTTGACCAGCAGATACTCGCCAGGCCCCATGAGCTTGATGACCGCGAGCGAGAGATCGGGGAAATGATCGGGGTCCTTCTGTTTTTGCGCGAGGAGAAAGTCGTTGAGGGCCCTGGAGTCAGGATCGGCGGGCAGGGTTGCGCCCTTCTGCGCAGCCAGCTCGACGATGCGGTCCCAGCGCTTGGGAACGCGCACGATGCGGCGAATGGAGGCCACGCCCGCGCTCTCGAAGGTGCGCGCCACGACGCCGTTGGCGCCGATCATGAACTCCTCAATGAGAGAAGTGGCGCGGTTCCTCTCGATGGGCGCGATGCCGATGACCTGGTCGATGTGGAGGACGGGCTGGGTCTCAATGGTCTCGAATTCGAGCGCGCCGTGCTGGTAGCGGCCACCGCTCATGCGCTGTGCCGCGGCGTCCTGCAGCTTGAGTTGGGCGGCCAGATCGGCGCTGGCGGCAACTTTCGCCGGCGGCGCGGCTTTGCCGTCGAGCCACGCGCCGACGCCCGGGTAAGCGAGCTGGGCGCGGTTGCGCACCAGCGCGCGGTAGGCCTTGCCGTCGGAAGCGGTTCCATTGGCGTCGACGGAGTATTCGACGACGATGGCCGCGCGATCCTGATTCTCGTTCAGCGAGGTGATGCCTTCGGAGAGCTCGGTGGGCAGCATGGGGAAGGTGACGACGCCGGTGTAAACAGAAGTGGTTTCGAACTGCGCGTGCTTGTCGACGACGGCGCCCCTTGCAACACGCGCATCGACGTCGGCGACGCCAACGAGGACGCGAATGCGGCCGTCGGGCAACTGCTCGGCCCATTCGATCTGGTCGAGATCTTTCGAGGAGTCGTTATCGATGGAGGACCAAAGCAGGCCGCGCAGATCGGTGAAGCCATCGCCGAGCGCGACAGCGGGCTGCGCCTTGATTGCCGCCAGCTCTGTTTCCGTTCCGGGAGGGAAGTCGGGCTGAAAGCCGTGCTCGACCATGGAGGCATGGGCCGCGGACAGCAGATTGAACTGAGAGGGACGGGTGGAATGCATGAAAGTTTCAGCTCCTGGGCGCGAAGAGCCAGCCTAACACGGAGGGCGGGGCCGAGGGGCTGCGGGGCTGAGCCGAGTGAGGTTCGCGATCCTCGACACAAACACAGTGCGCGTGAGCTGAGAGGGTCCCGCGCGCCATGTTGCTATTGGATGCCGAGGTCGGAGAGGACCTTGGGCTTGGCTTCCTCGACGGCGAGGAGGTTGTGGCAGGCGGAACAGTCCTGTGTGATGCTGGTGCCATCCTTCGCCGCATGGCTGCCGTCGTGACAGCGGAAGCAGCCCGGATAATCCATGTGGCCGATGTGGTTGGGATGCGTTCCCCAGGTCACGTTCATGAACGGAAACACATTCTGGTCGTAGAGGGTGACGAGTTCTTTGCCTGCCTGGTCGACGAGAGCCGAGTTCTGTTCGAGCACGGCGGGATTCTGCGAGCGATAGAAGGCCTGAAGGGCAGCGGGAATCTGGCTGCCGGCCTGTTCCTGGCTGGTGTAAGTGCCATTGAGGAGCGCAAGGCCCTCTTTGTGAATCCAGGGCAGATTGGGACTGATGGCGCCCGTGGACATGGCCTGATCGACGGCCTGTTCCGCGGTGACGAAGGTGTGCGCGGCGCGGTTGTGGCAATCGATGCAGTCCATCACGCGGCGGTCCCCTTTGGGAATGGAGCTGCCGGCGGGAAGAGAGCTGTACTGGGTGAAGGAGCCGTCGGGGTTCTGCCGCTCGACCCAGGGAATGGTGGTGCGCGAGGAATCGGTGGCAATGTACTCGATGTGGCCGAGGTGGACGCCGTGGATGCCGGTGTAGCGCAAAAGGGAGTCGACACCACCCAGGTGAAGAATGAGCACGGTCTGCGTTTCGGTGTTCTGCTCATCATCGGCAAAATTGGATTTGACGAGGAGCTTGTCGCCGTCGAAGCGGCGGGGAGTGTGGCAGCCCTCGCAGGTGTAACGCGCGGGGCGCAGGCTGGTAACCGGCGAGGGAATCGGTTCCGGGTAGTTGGGAATGATTCTGGGCGCAAAGTGCGCCACGGGATGGAATGTGACTTCAATGAGCTGCTTGGTGCCGTTGATCTTGGCATCGACATAAGCCTGAGCGCCGGAGCCGATGTGGCAATCGACGCAGGCGACGTGAGAGTGGGGCGAGATCTGGTAGGCGGTGAACTCCGGCTTCATGACGTGGCAGGAGCGGCCGCAGAACTGCGGCGAATCCATATATTCCGCGCCATGATAGCTGGCCGTGGCGACGACGAGGAAGTTGACGATGGTGGCGACGAGAACAATGTCGAGCCCGTGACGGAAGACGCGGTCATTGAGATCGATGCGGGGGAATTCGGGGGGGATCCGGCCGGCATTCCGGAGTTTGCGGCGGCGCAGAAGGATGCCGATGGGAATCAGCGCGAGGCCCGTCAGGAAAAGCAGCGGCAGGATCAGAAAGAAGATGATGCCCAGGTAGGGATTGTCGCTGAGCTGGCCAGCGAGCTCGGCCAGCCAGTAGCTGATCATGGTGATGCCCGACGCGGTGGTGATGGCGCCGCCGGTCAGGCTGATGGGGTTGTTGCCGAAGAAGAGCGCCGGACGAAGCCAGTTCTCGCGGAAATTCTCAAAAGACGACACAGTTCTCGGGCCTCCATTGATCGAGCGGTTCGGGAACCCACCTGCCCGGTTCAGGGCTCGCTGCCGGCTGCCCGCCGGGGGATGGCGGGCGTGGCTTCAAGTTGCGCGACTGCTCCCAGCAGCCTACTTGAGGGTCTTGAAATACGCGGCGACGGCCTGGACCTGCGGATCGGTGAGGCCGGCAACGGGCTTCATCTTGCCTTTGCCGTTCTTTACCGCGCTTGCGATCTCAGCCACCGTGAGAGACTGCATCGACGGATCGGAGGTGGGCTTGATGCCCATCATCTTGGCCATTGTTGCACTCGGTGTGCCGGTTGGCCCATGGCACATGGCGCACTTCGAGCTGTAGATCGCCTTGCCGTCTTCAGCAAAGCACATGGAGCCGGCCAATAAAAGAACTGCGGCCGGTACGATTCGGGAACGAAGACTCTTCTTCATACGATCTCCTTGGTTATTTTCGAGGCCCGGACGCAAATTCACGCCAGCCGCGGTTTGTTTGTTCATGCCGTCGGCTAACGTTCGAGCCGTTGGTTCCGCAATCGAAATCGTAGCAGGAACCGCCTGGCACAGATGAGCGCGATCGGGGATTTGAATCCGGCGATCGCGCCGGCTAAGTTTTGGTCTTACACTTCGTCTTGCTTCCGAGACCCGCTTGACTTACCTGGCGAGAGAGCGGAAATAGTCGACCGAGGCCTTGATCTGAGCGTCAGTGAGCTTGCCCTTGAATGGCGGCATTTTGCCTTTGCCGTTGGTGGTGTCGGCAACCATCTGGGTTTCGCTTACGGACTTAACCGCGGGATCGCTCGCGGGCTTGACGCCCATCATTTTGGCGATGCCCGGATTGGGCGTTCCTTCGGCGCCATGACAACTTTGGCACTTGGCCTTGTAGATGTCCGCTCCGGTGTTTTGCGCGATGGCGGTGGTTGCCTGAGTGGCCGTTAACATGGCGATCGCCATTAATCCAGCCGTGATCTTCATTGCCTTTCTCCTCTTTCCTTCGGTGGTTCGCACCCGGCCGCGGAACAGGGCCCGCGGTCAGAACTCCCAATGCATGCCGACGGTGAGATTATTGGCATGGAATTCCCGCGCCATGGTCTCGCCGGCGTTGGAGAGGGTTATGCCGGTTTGCACGCCGGTGAGGGAACTGCAGAGGACGACCGGCGCGGCAGTCGTAGCCGTAGGCAGAGTGGTGGAAGTGGTGCAATACTTCGCGCCCGAAGGCCCGCCCTCGCCGTAACTATAGAAATCGTATTCCGCTCTCAGTGTGACTCCCGTGTGGACCGTGTACGCGAGATTCACAAAGGGAGTTTGATATTTCGAAGCCAGCGAGCCATTGACGTCGCGGGGATCGTTGAAGAACCGGCTGCCGTTTACATCGCTGATGCGATAGCCGGCGTTGGCGTGGGATTTGGGCGAGGGCGAGACCGAGAAGGCCGCCGAACCCGACTGGGTGGGAGCATCCATGAAATTCTTGACCGGTCCGAACTCCAGGTAGGAAGCGCCTCTGACGGTTGCGCCGGGGCAGCCCGCGCCATTGGCGGGAGCGGCGGCCACGGGCAGCGCGGCGCTGGCACCGCCGTCGTAGCAGATGTTGCTGGCAAGGTAGACATCGCTATAGGCGTAGTCGAGATCGAATCCGAAGTGCTCGTTAGGAGCCAGCTCTGCAGCGGCGCTGAAGATGCGGCTGTGATCGACATGGTTGAGCGGGCCGTCGACGGGCGTTGATCCGGAGTTATTGGTGTTGTTGTGGCGCTCGAGATCGTTGTAAGCGCCGGAGATGGTAGCCCAGGTCTTTGGCCTGTAGATGGTGTGCACGCGATAGTGCAGAGTCTGGCGCGGGCCCATCGGGGTGAACGCATTGTCGTCGTAGAGCATTTCGACCGAGCCGTTCACGTCCCAGTTGGCGGCGGGGCGGAGAGCGGCGTTGAAGATTCCACCGTTCTCGTTGATCGTAACGGTTCCATTGTTGGTTTCGCCGGGGGTCAAAGGAAGGTTGCCGGGATTGCCGCCTGGATCGGCGGCTGCGGTGGAAGTCGCAGCGCTATATGCGTTCTCAGCGATGACGTGGGTGCGGTAACGATAGGTGAGCGAGAAGGTGCTGCGCGGGGTGGCATCCCAGGTCGCGGTCAGGTTGTTGGTGAAGAAGCGCTGCCCGAAGTATGCCGGCCAGGGTGTGCCGATGGTGCCGCTGCCTTCAAAGGTGGAGGCGCCCTGGGCGCTGGTGGTCGAAGTCAGCGTGGGGTAATTGATGGTCTCGTTTCCAGCGGTGGTCGGCACGGTCTGAGTGACCAGGCTCAACATCGTCGTTGTACCGGGCTGGTGGACATTGGAGTAGCTAGCCTGCTCAGAGAGGCTGAATTTTGGCATCACCTGCCACAGGATGCCGTAGTCGGCGGCCACGGCCTGACGCCTGGCGCTGCCGGTGGCCAGATACGCCCATGAACGGGTGGCCCCGGAAAGGCCCTGGAAGTCGTCGTTGTAAAACGGGAGATTCAGATTCGCGTTGGTATAGCGGAACTCGCCGTTCATCGAAACGTTTTTGATGCTGGTGCTCTGGAGGCGGAAGATTTCGGTTGGGAACAGGGCACGTGTGGGGGCGGTGCGCAGATAGCTGACGGCCACGGCGCAGGCGGGATTAATGATGGGCAAGCCGCCCGGATTGGCGGCGGAGAGCATCGGATTGCTGCCCAGGCTCGACGTGTTGCAAGAACTGGCCGTATAAGGCGTAAGCATGTCGTAATTGGCCAGCAGCTCGACTTTGGTTCCGTCCGCCTCCTGCACATAGAAGTAATTGGGGTCCAGCGTGAAGAAGGAATTCTCCTTGAAGTGGTCGATCTGCTCTTCAAGGGTGAGGCGCGTGCCGAGGACCGGCTTCCAATCCATCGCTGCCGTGTAATCGTCGGTGCTGTGGCGCTGAAACTCAAAGAGATGGACGTCGTAGGAGCCCGCGAGCTGGTATCCGCTGGGGCTGAGGCTCGGTCCTTCCATATTGTTATGCGAGTAGTTGAAGCGAAGCGTGAACTGCGAGAGCGGGAAAAGATTGAGGCTGGTATCGGTCATGCGGCGAACGGTATTGAACAGGAATGCGGATGTATTGAGCTGCGGCCACGGGATGGAGCCAGTGGGCGATGCAGCGGGCCCGATGGGGATGGTTTGACCGCCGGGGATGTTGGGGTTGCCGAGAAGGTCGTAGTCGAAGTAGCGCCGGTCGCGGCGGAACAGCCCGGAGAACTCGTAGAACCTGGCTTTCGAGAAATCGAGCTTGGCGAAGTTCATCGGATCGCCGCCGAAACCGTTGCTGAAAGCCTTGAGGTCATCGACGAGAGGATTCTTATTTGCCGAGAGCGCATGCAACTCGAAGGTCTCTCCAAACACGCGCGGCCCGGACTTCTGATTGATCAACGTGTCGTACATGGCGCCGCTGCCGGTGAGTCCGTTCATGTGCCCGCCCACATCGATGGATTGGTGCAGGACGTAGCCGTCAGGCGCAGATACGGGCGCGCCGGGCGCCGGCGCGGCTGGATCCTGGGCGAGGGCGATGCATGCCGCAGCCAGGAACATTGCCACCACCATTCCCAAGAACATTGCAAAAGACGGCTGTTGATTGCGAATCCGAGTTAACCAGCCAACGTTCTTCATACCAAGCCTCACTTGAATAAATCTTGTTGCCGACAACGGAAACCTGAACCGCTTTCAAAATCTGTTAAGGGAGCTGAGGCGCGCCGCCTGGGCATGGCTCAGCTCCGAATCTCCTAGCGCAGGAACGCAGCATTGATGTTCGACCCGTGAATGTAGGTGTGGCAGCTGGTGCAGGGCGCAAGCTCCGCCGAACCCTGGCCCATGCCCGTGATGGTGTGCGATGAAACGGGGCTGTGGCACTGGTTGCAGAGGGTATTGGTGCTGGGCATATTGAGCAGCCGGGGATTCTGTGAGCCGTGGGGCGTGTGGCAGCCGACGCATCCCTCGGCCTTCACGGGCGCGTGTTCGTACACAAAGGGTCCGCGGACGTCGGTGTGGCAATTGGTGCAGATTGCATTCTGGTCCGCAGTCGACTTGAGGTTGCTGTTCTCGAAGCTGCCATGAACGTCGTGGCAGTCGCTGCACTTGATGAGTCCTTCATTGACCTGGTGATGGAAGGGCATGCCGAAGGCCGGCTTGACGTCGCCGTGGCACTGGAAGCAGAGCGTGGGCTGCGGAGCCTTGAGCAGCGCCTCATCCTTGCTGCCGTGAATGCTGTGGCAGCTGATGCAGCCGACGTTGGCCTTGGCATGAGGAGAGCGATCGAAGTTGGGATGCGCGCCCGCATGGCAACTCAGGCACTTGTCGTCGACGTCCTTGGTTGAAGCCTTGGCGGGATCGAAGATCTTGGTTACATCGCCGCCGCCGGCCACATGCTCGCTGCCCGCCCCATGACAGTTTTCGCAGGTCACGCCATTGGCGTTGCCATGCATCAGCGCCATTTTGGTGTGGGGATTGGCGGCGAAATTTTTGGCCACGTCCGCATGACAGGTGGCGCAGGTGTCGGCGCCAACGAACTCGGCGTGGGCAGGCGGCGGGGCAGCCGCGGCCTGAGCCTTGGTCCCGGGCGGCGAAGCTGCCAGCGCCGTCGCCGACAGCAGCCCCATGCCCAGCAGGAAGATCAGAAGCACTCGCAGTCCCGTCCGTTTCCCAGGAGCTGCACCATGGAGCAAACTCGTTACCGGCCTATCAGTATGCATGCAAGTTACCGCCTTCAAGGAACTTCGTGAAACGGGAAAAAACCGACGTCAGCCGCCGTTTCAGGCTGAATGCGGTGGATTCTCCTTGTGAGCGCGAGCACCGCTGGGACTATTCGCGGATGCCAGCCGGTGTGGAGCATCACCGCATGCACGAAAGAGTACGGTTTCGGTGGGGTGAGTGGCGGTGATGCCTATCACATATGAATGCGAGGCTGCATCTTGTGTTTAACATACGTTTTTTCAGCTGTTTGCGAGTTCCATGTCACGGCGTGTCCGGCGATACCGTCACATCGCTGCTTAGCCGCCTTCGAACGTGAGGCCTATCACATCCAAAATGGCCGGGACTCAAGCAAACTTCGAACGGGTGCCTGTGCTGGTGGGAAGCAACAGGTCACTTCGATCTCCGAGCCGAATGGAGCCGAAGGCTGGACGGAATCCGGTGGAGATTGGGGCCATGTCGGAGGAGGAAGAAGGAAGACGATGGCGGAATTGCGGATTTCGACGGAGGATCCGACGCGATCAAAGCACCTGGGCCGGTCATCGCCACTGGGCTGCGCGGCCTGCGCGAATCGGCGTCCGGGCTGGTTTTGTTCTCTCGGAAGCGCGGTATTAGCCGACCTGGAGCTGGCTACGAGCACAATTTCGCTTCCCGGGCAGGCGTCATTATTTATCGAGGGCGAGGAAGCACGTTGCCTGTACCTCATTTGCAGCGGCTATCTGAAATTGACGGCGGGAAGGCCGGAAGACCGGCACATGATTGTCCGGGTCGCCGGCCCGGGATCGATGCTGGGGCTTTACGCGGTGCTCTCGCACGGCGTTTACGAGGTTTCAGCGGAGTCGCTGACCCCCGCGCAGCTGCGGCCGGTGGAGCGGGAGCGATTCCAGAGTTTTCTGCGCAATCACAAGGAAGCGCAACTGCGCACGGTGCAGTGCATTTGCCAGGAGTACCGCTTCGCGCTGCAGGACGCGTGCCGCATCGCGCTGGCTGAAACGGTGGCCGCGCGGCTGGCGCGCCTGCTGCTGGAGCTTTCGCATCAGATCGGCGAGCACACCGAGTCGGGGGAATACCGGTTTCCGCTGCTGCTGACCCACGAGGAGATGGCCTCGATGACTTGCACCACGCGCGAGACGGTCACTCGCACGCTGGGCCAGTTTCGCAAGGATGGCTGGATCTCGATCGAAGACTCCAACGTGACGATTCACCAGCCGATTCGTCTGCAAAGCATTCTTTAGAGCCAGGCCGGAAAGCCGGATTTTCCGGATCCCCCGCAGCCCGGCAGCCGAGTCGAAAGAGCTATGATTCTTTGAGGAGCACTGTTTTCCAGGTTGGAGCTCGATCTGCGCATGAATCGCTTTGTAATGCCCTTTTCTGCAGCACTTGTTTTCTGGTGTTCGACCGCACTGGCCCAGAGTCCCGCCCCCGATCCGGCATCGGGCGCTGCTCCACCGGCCGCCACGCCCGGTGTGACGGAAACGATCAGTCCCGAAATCCTTGAATTTCAGAAGATTGAAGACAGCTGGTCGGACGCGGTGAACCGGCGCGACCAGTATGGACTGGAGCTGGTGCTTTCGCCGCTGTATGTCGATGTCTCAGCCAGCGGAGATGTGACCACGCGCAACCAGCAAGTGGCGCAGGTGATCAGCGGCGACGACAAGACGCTCTACCTGACGCAGAAGGTGGTCACGGTGCGCATGCTAGGCGACATCGCCGTGGCCAACGGGACTTACACGCTGCATCACAAGGTGGGTTCGGGACAGGTGGACGAGAAAGGCGTGTTCACGCAGGTTTTTGAGCGCGTGCACGCCGGCTGGCTGTGCATCAACTCGCAGCGCACCTTGTTGCGCCAGGACGCCAGCACAAAGAAAAGGGATTCGGGGCCCGAGGCGCCATTCCACATTCCCAACCCGTTTTCGAGGGGCGACAAGGGGCCGCAGTAACAACGCGGCTGGGCTGCCAGCAATCTGAAAGGGAGCGCGGGCTCAGAGCGCGGCCAGCGCCTCAGCCTGATCGGGGAACAGGCGCGCGTACTTGGTGATGCCCACCATGGTGAAGACCTTGGTGAAGTGGGCGGAGAGGCCAAAGGCGCAGACGGTTTGGCCCGCGTGCGCGGCTTGAATGAGCAACTGGATGATCAGGGCAATGCCGCTGGAGTTGATATAGTCGACGCGCTTGAAGTCGAGCAGGATGAGCTTGGTGGTGTCTCTGGGCAGCGCCTCGTAGCTGCCGAGGACCGCGTCTTTCGAGGTGCTGGCGATATCGCCGGCAAAACGCAGGACGGCCACAGGGTAGCCAGTCGGGGACTTGAGCTGTTCAACGTGCGTTTTGGTCTCGCTCTCCACTTGTCGGTTGCCTCCGCGTTCGATTGGGCGCTACTAAAGCCTACTCCGCTTCTTTGTTGAGCTTGATTACCAGCCGGACATAGCTGCTCTTGCCATCCGAACCGGCGACCCACTCGGCTTCGTCCACCAGTGCCTGGATGAGGAACATGCCCATGCCGCGGGGATCTTCTTCGCCGTGCATCTTGCGATCGATGTCGGGTTTGGCGGGTTGGGCCTTGATACCGGTGCCGTCGTCGATCACCTTTACTTCGAGGGTTTCGGAGTCGGCGCGGAGAACCACGCCGACCGAAAGCTTTTCATTGAGGCGGTTGCCGTGCTCGATAGCATTGATACAGGCTTCAGCCACGGCAGTCTTCAGGTCTTCGATGCGATCCTCAGGGAAGCCCATCAGCTTGGCCACAGCCGAGGCCGTGCTCATGGCTACTTTTTCGTAACCCAATTTTGTGGGCAGGCGGACCTCAACGGAGGTGGACTTCAGCTCGCTCATTCCGGCTTTTCTCCGCGGCACAGAGCCAGGGCGGTCATATCGTCAGCCTGAGGTCCACCATCGGCAAAGGCCTCTATAGCTCCCCACAATGCATCGAGGATATCACCGGCATTGCGCGGCACGCAGGTAGAAAATTCATTCAAAAGCCTTTCCGGACCAAATTCCTCATCTCCCTTAAAGACCTCAGTGAGGCCGTCGGTATAGAAGAGGAGGCGCGCCTGGGGACCGAACGTGAGCCGTTCGCTCGCATAGCGCATTCCGGGCAAAAGGCCCAAGGGCGTTCCGGCGGCGTCAAACTGGATGGGCGCCTGGCCCGGCGCAACCAGGAACCCCGGATTGTGGCCGGCATTGACGACTTCGATTTCACCGCTGGCGGGATGCAGGCGGAGAAAGATCGCCGTAACATAGCGGCGGCGCGCTTCCTCACCCTCGGCCCAGTGGTGCTGGTTCATGCGCGCGGCTAATTCGTCGAGAGGCGGTCCGGTGATGGCCATGCCGCGAAATGCGGCGCGGAAGCTGGTGGACATGATGGCCGATGCCAGCCCTTTTCCGGCCACGTCGGCTACGGCAAT
>JASHSG010000049.1 GCA_030040935.1 Acidobacteriaceae bacterium
TGATGATCTGCGGACCCTTGGTGTGGGCCTCTTCAATCACTTCGCTCAGCCGCGTTTTTGCCGCTTGTACCTGCCAGATCGCCATCGCGCACCTCAGTGCGAATTATGACTATAATTATAGTTGTTCTAGTCTAAACTGTAAAGATGGCTTATTTTGCAACGACTTGACAGCTATCTGGTGCGTCAATCTCTCCCTGATTCGCCTGTTTTCGGGCCCCTGCGCCAGCCTGCCGATTCCACACGCGGAGCACGTCACCGCACCTTCCCCGCGTGATTCTCAAGCACCACGTTCGAGAGCACCGCCGTATCCAGCGTTTCCGGCTGGTGCGAACAGAATCCGATGCCCACATAGAACGGCGCATCCAGGTGCAACTTGACCGGCGGGCCAAACTGGTGCATTGGCTCGCCGTCGAGACTCGCCCAGAGAGAAAACTCGTCACCGTGCTTTTCAATTCCAATGCGCCTGGCGCTGATGGTGACGAGGCTGTCGGGACTTGCCCCTCCGGGCCTGCTGCCGCGGGCGCCGATGCGAAACTCCATGTCCATCACGCGCACATCGCGCTCCGGGCGCCACGCCAGGTGCACCATGCCCGCTCCATGCTCGGCTGCCATGGCGGCCTTCGAGTCGTCGTCGAGGCTTTGCCTGATCATGATGACAGCCTTCCGGTCGCCGTAACCTTTGGGATCGGGGAAGCTGATATCGGCCGCCAGCGACACGTCGCCCGACATTCTCTTCCAAAGAAATCGAAACTCGTCGCGCGTGTACCAGACGTTATATCCCGCGGAGTTGATGGTGTATTGTCCCGATGCGGCATCGTAGCTCGCGCTGCCCGGCACGAGCGCGCTGCCAACGTCCGACTGTCCATCGAAAATTCCGATGGGCGCATCGAAATTCGTACTCGGCCGGTGAAAGTCTGCCGGCGGCGCCACCTGTTGATGGGTCGCCGAGCCGGGCCACGCCCAATCGGGCACCGGCGGCAGGGAATTCGCGGGTGGCGCCTGCGGATGAAGCATCAGTGTTGCGCACGATACGGTCAGCGCGGCAAGAATTGGAATCCAGTCGAAGATCGGCATGGCAGAAACGAGCCGGCAGGTGCTGCGTATTCTCATGGCAACCCACTCTAGCAGACCCCTTGCGCTGCTGCCCACGATCCCTTATCCGCTGTTATTTCAGGGCGCCTCGTGTTGTACCATTCGATTGGATTGATGCCGGTGAAAAGGCTCTGATTGATGACCCCCGCAAGCTCTCCCACACTGCTCGTCCTTGCCGCTGGAATGGGCAGCCGCTACGGCGGCCTTAAACAGATCGACCCCGTTGGTCCCGCTGGCGAAACCATCATCGACTATTCCATCTTCGACGCGCTTCGCGCCGGCTTCGGCAAGCTGGTCTTCGTCATCCGCAAGGACATCGAGCAGCAGTTCCGAGAGATTGTCGGCGCGCGCTTTGAAAAACGCGTCGCGGTCGAATACGTGTTCCAGTCGCTCGAAGACATTCCTTCGCGTTTCACGGTTCCTGCCGGCCGCACCAAGCCGTGGGGCACTACGCAAGCCATCCTGATCTGCGCGAATGCAATCCACGAGCCCTTCGCCGCCATCAATGCCGACGATTTCTACGGCGCGGACGGTTACCGTTCGCTGGCCGGGCATCTGACTTCGGGCTCGCCTGACTACTCCATGGTCGGCTTCGTCCTGCGCAACACGCTTTCTGACTTCGGTGCCGTGGCGCGCGGCGTCTGCCAGGTCACCGACGACGGCTACCTGAAGCACATCGTCGAGCTCACCAAGGTGGAGCGCGACGGGAACGGCGCGCGCAACACCGATGCCAACGGGGCGGTCACGCGGCTTTCGGGCGACGAGCCGGTGTCAATGAACATGTGGGGCTTCATGCCGCAGATCTTCGATCAATTGCGCGCGCGCTTTGAAAGGTTCCTCGAGGCCAGCGCCGCCGACCTGAAAGCAGAATGCTATATTCCCAACACCGTCGGCGAGCTGGTTCGCTCCCGTGAGGCGCGCGTCAAAGTGCTGCGCTCACGCGATTCCTGGTTCGGAGTGACCTACCGCGAAGACCGCCCCCGCGTTGTCGAGAGCATCCGCCGCCTGGTTGCCAAAGGCCTGTATCCGGAAAGTCTCTGGTCATGAGCCAGCGGCCCGATGCCCATGCAGCTGCGCGCGAATTCCAGTTCAGCGGCGAAGTTCTGGGCCTGAAGCCGCACGGCACCGGCCACATCAACGACACCTTTCTGGTCACTTGCCGCGCGCCGGGGGAGCCCATCCGGTACATTCTGCAGCACATCAACCGCCGCGTCTTCCACGATCCCGTGGCCGTGATGCAGAATATCGAGCGCGTGACCACGCACCTTGCAGCCCAGGCCGCAGGCCAACCCGACGGCGAACGCCGCTCACTGCACCTGGTTCCCGCGCGCGACGGCCGCAACTGGCACGCGGATCGGAATGGAGAAATGTGGCGCGCCTATCGCGCGATTGAAAACGCGCGCACCTACGAGACCGCAACGTCTGCCGGGCAGGCATTCCAGGCGGCGCGCGCCTTCGGCCATTTCCAGCGGCAGCTCTCCAGCTTGCCGCCGCCGCGCCTTAACGAAACCATTCCCGATTTTCACTCGACGCCCAAACGTTTCGCCCTGCTCGAGCAAGCCGTCGCCGCCGACGTGGCTGGGCGCGCCGCGCTTGCCGCACCGGAGATCGAATTTGCCCGCCTGCGCCAATCGATCACGGGCATCCTCCTCGACGCCCATCTTCCCGAGCGCATCACGCACAACGATACGAAGTTCAACAACGTCCTGCTCGACGACAAGACGGGCGAAGCGGTCTGCGTGATCGATCTCGACACCGTGATGCCCGGCCTTGCGCTCTACGACTTTGGCGACATGGTGCGCACCACCACCAGCCCCGCCAATGAGGACGAGCGGGATCTCAAGCTGGTGACCATGCAGTTTCCGATGTTCGAGGCTCTGGTGCGCGGCTATCTCGAAACCGCCGGCGCTTTCCTCACGCCCGCCGAAAGAAGACTCCTTGCCTTCTCAGGCAAGCTCATCACATTCGAAATCGGGATTCGCTTCCTCACCGACTATCTGTCCGGCGACACGTACTTCAAGGTGCATCGCGATGGCCACAACCTCGACCGCTGCCGCACGCAATTCAAGCTGGTGGAATCGATCGAGCGGCAGGAGGAAAAAATGAACCGGCTGGTGGAGTCGATCGGATGATCGGAGGGCTTGACTCAGTGCGATGCGTACGAAGGCAGGTGCGGCGTGAGGCGGCGTATCACAAACTCCTGAATCAGATTCTGCGCCGCGCTTTCAGCCGTTCCGATCAATGAGTTCTCCAACGTCACCTCGAGGCCGGTGCGGTTACTGGCCGGATAGTAAAGGTTTGAGATTCCTCCTGACGCCAGCCCGCCGAGAATTCCAGAGTAATCGAACTGCCAATGCCCGTTATCCCCTTTGCAAATGACCGCGGCGGCGATTGCGTAGAGTGCCCGGGAGGTAACGCTGCCCGTCCCCTTATAGAAATAGCGCGGGTCCTGGTGGAACAGCGACGGAAATACTGCTCCTCCAAGCATGGTGCCGGTGAAGCCGTCGGTATAGTTCGCGCCGAAGCGCTTGAAATATCCCTGCGCTCCCTGGCCGTAGCCTTTGAAGGTGTTGCCGGCTTGCTCGAATCCCGCAACCGTCCCGGTCATCAGCAACGTCACCGGATCAATCGAAGTCCGCCATGCAAGCTGGTACTTCTGCCGGGTGGACAGGGGCAAAGCGTTGCGGTCGTAACTGACGTAGTAGTTGGGAAAGACGCCGAGCACGCGCTGCTGCTCTTCGAAATTGAGTTGCTCCTCCGCGATCTCGGCCTGCGATCCGGCCGAGACCCTGACAAAGCTGGCCGCCGCCGCCATGGGTAAGACGACGGTAGGCGCGTCAAATGCCTCGCCCGCGAGCAGCTCACCGGAGATGGACTGGGTAACGAAGCCGTCGGAAGAAACCGTAATCCTGAACCTTCCTCCAGGCAGATTCTGAAAGTTGAATGCGCCGCTGCTGTCGGTTTGCTGCGTCGCCGAAACCGGATCGTCGCCAAGCGTCAGCTCGAGTGCCACCTGCGCGCCCTGGTACACGGTCCCGTCGGCGCTCTCAACCGTTCCGTGAATGCTTCCGGTGCCCCGATTAGGGCTTGCGATGGCTTGCGGCGGCGCCTGTTGCGCATGCGCGCAAGCCGCTGCCGCGATGCACGCTCCGAGCGCAAGCAGACCGCCGCGCACAGTGCGCTTCCGCGG
>JASHSG010000050.1 GCA_030040935.1 Acidobacteriaceae bacterium
GCAAGTCAGCGAGTTGGCAAGTTAGCTGTGGTTTGCGCGAGTTAGTGGGCATAGCATGAATGCTGCCTTGCTGGCCCTGCTCTGAGGGATTACATGTCGGGATACGCCACCAAACTCCTCATGTGCTTGGCGTTCTTATCAACCGCCCTCTTGCCGCCTCCGCGAACCCACGCCCAAGATTCACCATGTACAAAGGACAGTCGTCCGGATTGTCCTCGCGCATTAGCCTTTTTCCGCAGCTTCCAATTGGCCTTAGCCAAAAACGATCGTGAGAGCATCGCAAAGATGATGGAATACCCGTTTTTGACCGTCATTAACCACAGGAAGGTGCATATCTCTTCGCGAGCGGAGCTCTTGCGGCACTACGACGAGATTTTCGACAAAGGGGTGCGTTGTGAGATCGCGGGAGCAACGGATGAGGATGTCATGGGGAACTCGTATGGGTTCTGGGTTATGGATGGCGCGATCTGGTTCGATGACCTGAGTCCTCCCGGAGAGAACGACGATCCGAAATCGCCGGATTTTTGGACAAAGGGGACGTTCAAAGTAATCACCGTGAACAGTGACTCATACTATCCCTGTCTCGAACCAGAGAAGACTAAGAAATGATAGAGCGAGTCGCGATCCTCGGAACGGGCTTGCTGGGCACATCAGTCGGCCTGGCGCTACGCGCTTCGGGCTATAAAGGCTCGATTGTGGGCTGGAATCGCGGCTCCGAACAAGGGCGAGAAGCGCTGCGTCTGGGCGCCGTGGATTCGCTCGCGGCCGACGGAGTGGAAGCTGCGAAAGCAAGCGAAGTGACAGTGCTCGCCGTGCCGATTTTTGCCACTCTCGACTGGATGGAGAAGCTTGCGCCGATGCTGGGGCCGGAACAGCTCGTGACGGACGTGGGCAGCACCAAGCGTGTTATTTCAGAGGCGGCGGCGCGGCTCTACAACTCACCGGAGCGCGCAGCATTCCTCCCGGGGCATCCCATGGCCGGCAAGGAACGAGGCGGCGCAGCGCTCGCCGATGCAAATCTGTTCCGCGGCGCGGTCTGGCTGTTTACCGACGATGCGGCGGCAATACGGTCCGCGAAGGCCGCGGAACTCGTCAAGAGCTGGCGGGGGCTGGTCGCAGCCATGGGCGCAAAGATTCTCGATCTCGATCCCGCGCGGCACGATGAGTTGGTGGCGTGGGTGAGCCACCTGCCGCAGTTCACGGCCACGGCGCTGAGCGCGCTGCTTGAAGAGGAAGTGGGCGAAGCTCCCGAACTGAAAGACGTCGGCGGGCGGGCGCTGCGCGAGATGACGCGCCTCGGCGCGAGTCCATATTCCATGTGGCGCGACATTGCGCATACCAATAGCGAGGCCCTGGAGCGCGCATTGCTCGCGCTCGAGCAGAGGCTGGCGCAGTTGCGCGAAAACCTTCACACTCCCGAGTTGCGCAGCGAGTTCGAGCAGGCCAACAAGTTCCGCCGGGAGTAGCGAAGAGCCGGCTTTCGCGGCTTACGGTAGGCGCCGAACGCCGTTCAAGTGCAACCCCAGCCTCGCCGACCGAAAGTCGGACAGATAAGTCAAGATGAATGAGCCGGTTCCTGTCATCTCACATTCTGGCTACCCCATTCGTTCAATAGGCGGATATACTCTTTTGCCGATACACTCTCCTGAGGATTATGAAGGCGCAGGTGTACCGCCGGCTTTGGCGCGTGGTCAGGCTGTCTGTGGCGTGCGCAGTGATTGCCGCCGCTGTGCGCGCGGGTGCGCTCGATCCTAAAAAGGCGATCTCCCAGTACATTCAGACCGCGTGGACAACCGAAGCCGGGCTCCCCCAGACCTCGATCTACTCCGTGGCTCAGACCCGCGACGGTTACCTGTGGGTGGGAACGGAATCGGGGCTGGCGCGGTTCGATGGAGTGCGCTTTACGGTGCATAACCCCCGCAATACAAAGGCGCTGCCCGTCGATTACATTCCCCGCCTGCTGGGCGCGCGCGACGGAAGCTTGTGGATCGGCACCGACAGCGGACTTGTCCACATGAAGGATGGCGTCTGGATTACCTATTCGGTTCAAAATGGCCTTTCCAGCAACGACATTCGCGCGCTTTTTGAGGGCAGTGATGGAAGTCTGTGGGTAGGCACCACGCAGGGTCTTGACCGACTGAAAGACGGCAAGATCGGGGTCTACGGCCGACGCGATGGACTGCCGGGAACCACTGTCACCGACCTCAAGGCAGACTCGGCGGGAAACCTGTGGATCGCGACCGATGGT
Source organism: Acidobacteriaceae bacterium (assembly GCA_030040935.1). GTDB lineage: Bacteria > Acidobacteriota > Terriglobia > Terriglobales > Acidobacteriaceae > Telmatobacter. The sequence goes on from JASHSG010000050.1 coordinate 2,249, forward strand.
GGGCTGGGGCGCTTCGATGGCAAGCGCTTTACTCAGTTCGCCGCGCTTCATGGGCTGGCGACCGACGCTCTTTCGGCGCTGGCCATCGCCCCCGACGGCGCAGTGTGGATGGCGGCGGCGCACGGGCGATTGGCCCGCCTTGCCCAGGGACGTGTCGAGGACGAGTCGATGGGCGCGATCAGCGACGACATCAACGCGCTGCTCTTCGACGGCAATGGAAATCTTTGGATTGGATTCGAGAGCCGCGGGCTGGCACGCCTTCACAACGGAGTTCTGAACCTCTATGGCGCGCAGAATGGGTTGCCGGGTGAGACTGTCGAGTCGCTTTTTGAAGACAACGAGCACAATCTTTGGGTGGGACTCTTCGATAGCGGCCTGGTCGAATTGCGCGACGGGAAATTTA
>JASHSG010000051.1 GCA_030040935.1 Acidobacteriaceae bacterium
CTATCCATCTCTCGCAGTTCGATGAGATTTTTGGGGATGCCCATTCGGATGCCCAGCCCTTCGATGCCTCACGGACTGATGCCACGACGGAACGCGGATCACGAATGACGTGAATGAAGTGCGCGTCGGGCCACAGTTCGAGGATTTCACGCCAGCATCGAACATGGCCCGGCGTCTTCTCCAGGATGACGGTGGCGGACGGTTTACTCTGTGCGATCTTGGCGAACACAAACGCCGAGTTACTGCGCAGCAGGCCGCGAAACTCTTCTTCGCTCAGAAGTTTGGCTAAGCCCGTCAGCTGACCTGTAATTTGGTCGTGGTTCCATTGTTCGATCATGGAACGCAGGTACTCGCTGAACAAGTTGGTCTCTGGAACGGTCACGACGGTATGAGGTTGCGATAGCAATAGTTGCAGCCACGTGGTCCCGCTGCGTGGTGAGCCGACGATAAAAACCAATTTCTTGTCACGGAGCATGTTTTCAGCGTACTCGTGCATCTGTAGAGTTTGCTTCAAAACCGAGGTAGTGTTCATGAAGATGGCGCCTCTAGGACTACGGGGGGTTCTTTTAATCGCGAGTCCGGGACGATTTCGGATTCAACCAGCTTCGGGAAGCAATTCACCGCACCGCGGACAGCCGATGTCGATCCAATGAAAACGGTCGCCGATGGAGCCTCGGGGCCGTAGACCTTCTGAATGTCGTGCCTGCGAATCCCCACACCCAGGTAAAAAGTGCCGTGGGCCATATTCAGGCTCAACTCAAATCTGCATCGGTAGCTTTCTCCCGGTCGAAGGGAAATTCGCCCATGACCCAACCGTTCCGTCGTAGTGTTGAACAATTCGTATTGCCTCTCATCGACAAGCGATATGGCGACAGTCAATTTCTCAACAAAATCCCGCGCCGTCATCTCGACGTCGATCCAGGCCCTCTGTCCGGACTCAAACGTGGACCGTTCTCCCAGTTCGTCACAGACCTTGACCTTAGAGATATAAACCGGCTGGCTCTCATCGTCGGCGCTCAGGTCTTGCGCGTCCTTCAGGTAGTGGCGAACCACAGAATCGGTGTCATCGACGACGGCAACCCGGCCCTTCTTCAGCAGCATGGCCCGACTGCAGAGCTCACTTACGGCCTTCAGGTTGTGAGACACGAACAGCACGGTTGTGCCTCCCTTGAGGATCGAGCTCATGCGGTCCATACATCTTTGCTGAAACATGAAGTCGCCCACGCTCAATACCTCGTCAACGATGAGAACCTCGGGATCAACGTGCGCGGCGACCGCAAATCCAAGCCTGGCATACATGCCGGAGGAGTACCGCTTCACCGGAGTATCGATGAACTCCTCGAGCTCTGAGAAAGCGATGATCTGGTCGAGCTTTGATTCGATTTCGCGCCTGCTCATTCCCAGGATGGTTCCGTTGAGGAAGATGTTCTCTCTGCCGGTGAGGTCGTGATGGAAACCTGCGGAGACTTCGAGCAGCGCGGAAAGGCGGCCGTTCACCACCATGGTTCCCTTTGTGGGTTTCATGATGCGGCTCAGAATCTTCAGGATGGTGCTCTTGCCTGCGCCATTGTGGCCGATGATGCCGAATGCTTCTCCACGCCTTACCTCAAAGGACACATCCTGGAGAGCCCAGAACTCACGTTGATCCTGGCCCGTAAGGTCCCGGCGCTCAAACATCCGTCCCGTCAAAGCCGGAACCAGATCCCGCAAGGAATTAAACACCTCTCCCTTGCGGAAACTTTTGTAGACATGCTCCATACGGAGCGCGACGTCGGACATGGTTCCCCTTAAATGCTCTCAGCGAATGCCGGCTCGAGGCGCTTAAAAAACAGATAGCCGCCAATCAACGCTACCGCGCTGAATGCGACACTGTAGACAATCCACAACGGATCCGGGAATGGCCGGCCGGTAACAGAGGAGCTGAGACCTTCGAGAAGTGGCGCCACGGGATTCAGAAGCAACCATTTGGCTTTATCGCCGAACATCCGCGCGTCATAGAAAACCGGGGTGAAGAAGATTCCGAACGTCAGCAGAACTTCGACGATATATTTCACGTCGCGAAAGAAGAGCCCGGCCGCCGATCCGATCATCCCTATGCCGCACGCCAAAACCACGATCGTCGCGAGCAGCAATGGAACCCACAGGAGCCGGATGTTCCAACCAACCTGTATCGCAAACAAGAAAATCAGGAGAGCGCCCGACGCCACAAAAAGATCGAAGAGGCTGGCCATGACAGCCGCCAGCGGGAAGATTTCCTTGGGAAAATAGATCTTTGTGACGAGCTCTTTATTGTTAATAAGACTGTTGCACGAGAATCTGATACTGGAAACAAGAAACGCCCAAGGCAGGGACTTCACTGCAACACTCGCGACGTCCGCTCTGTTGATCGGCACGTGCGCCGTGAAGGCGTACGCAAAACGAACGACGACTCCGGACATTACGATCAGTACGGGCATCAGTACCGCCCAGAGGAAACCCATTACGGATTGCTTGTACCGGACTCTGATGTCGCGGTAGGTGAGCATCCAAAACAGTCCGCGGTACTTGATGAATTCCCGGAGGTGTTCCAGCATCTGTCCGCGCCCGCTCATGGCGCGCCTTCAACCGAAGGGCGCGCGATCGAGAAAAATTCGTTGGGCTCGCGAGGCATGAGTTCTTCAGAGAGCAACTGATTCCTGGCCTTATCCACGTGGTTCTCTTTTATCAAAACGGGCCGAGGGCTACTTTGCGGACATAGAACGCCTCGGCGTAACCGCTCGGAGCGTTGCATTCCATGCCCCGCAATCGCATGATCGACAAGAATGTATCCTGCCGAAACCAGCGCTTGCTTCGCTGGGACTGAAATGTTTCCAGGAGGTAACGAATCTTCTTGTCGCATAATTCGGAATCGAGCGGCACGAACAGATTCGGTTGGCCGAGGTCGCCGTCGTATTTCGGAATTTCGTACTCCAGGATGAAATGATCACGGAACGTATTCCACGTCAGCTCGGCCAGCAAGCGATGGTCCTGGTGCGCGTCGTGGCGGTTGTGAGTAAAGACGAGGTCTGGCGACGTGACCTTCAATTCCTCGAATGTTTCCTTCACCTCGCTGCCAGCAAAAGGCATGAAGCCATCTTGGAACGCCTTTATTAACGGCCCTCTTGGCGCCGTCGTTCCGCCAAACAGTTCGGCCGAACGCTTGGCCTCCGCGCCACGCACTCCCGCAGCGCTGAACACCGCCCAGTGGAACACTGCGTTCGGATACTGGGCTGCGAGGCGAAGGATTGTACCGCCGCAGCCGATTTCGATGTCGTCCGAGTGCGCACCTATGCAAAGGACCTGGAGAGGCGTTGTCGCATCCAAAGGCAGGCTTAAAGAAAGCATTGATGATTCGTTCTCCTAGCGGCGTCCATGCTCACGATTCGCTGCATTGGTTGAGGCACTTGCGAGTCTCTTCGCCCCGTGCCTGACTTGTTTCGATCGGCGATAGGGCCACATGGCCTTCCGGATGAAAAGCGAGCGTTCCTGGCCGGACGCTCCTCCGATTGAGAATTTCATCCGGCCGGTAGTTTCATCAAGCGCCAACTCGCAATCGCAGACAATCCTTGGCCGCCGCCCAGACACGTGGGCGGACGGCTTCCCAAGTCCAGTTATCAAGGTAACGTCGCCATGCTTTTTCAGCAATCTCAGCTGCCAGCGCAGGTTCCCGGATGGCACGAACACACGCAGCCGAAATCGAGGTGGCTGTGTCCGCGAGAAGCATGTCCCGTTCGTTCACGGCTCCGTAACCGTGAGCACCCAAAGTTGTAGACACCACTGGGCATTTTAGACTAAATGCCTGCGCGATTTTGACGCGAGTGCCGGCACCCATACGAATTGGAACCACCATGACGGACCAAGTTCCGATCTCGTCAGAAGGATCCGCGAGCCAGCCGAGCGCGTCGACATTCGTCGCGGCAAAGGTGCGAATGGCATCACTGCCTTCGCCAATGAGTCGCAAGCGTGCATCCGGCACATCAGCTCTGATTTGCGGCCAGCATTGATCCAGGAACCACTGAATTCCGTCACGATTCGGGAAGTAATTAAAGAAGCCAATGAATCCGATCCGGGGAGGAGTTACCGGATTCCGAACCGGCTCGCCGACCGGCCTCTCGAATGCATTCGGGATCACGTGAACAGGCGTCTGGACGCCGATGCGTGTCAAGTATCGCCGGTCTTCCTCGCTGCAGACGCAAAGCACGGTAAATCTTTGGCCGAGTAACCTCTCCCTCCGCCGCCACGCAAATGTGTTCCTGCGGGCCAAGAGGCGCTCCGACAAGCCATGTTTAATATTCAAGCTACTGCGTGAATGTGTGCTGGGCAGGTCATCGATATCCAGGACAGAACGGGGCCAGACTGTAATCGGAAACATATCAGGGGAGTGAAGCGTTGAAAACCAGATTAAATCGAATGAAGTCAGGCGAGGGAGAACTCGACTGATCGCCTCATCACTAATGGCCCAGCCGTTGGGATATTGACGCCTGGGATCCAATGTCCATCTCAGCTTATCAACGAATCCTTTATTGGGTTGAGGCCTGACATCCAGAAAGTGCGCGACGTCAAATTCCGTACGGGAGGCCGCATCTTGGGATGGGGCTCCGTCATCTAACGCTGCGACTTCGACGGACCCAATCTCCTGGAGCGCACGGAGCACATTGAGAGATCTCAAGAATGCACCATTCTCGCTGGGCCAAACTCGGGTCACGTACAGGATTCGGGGGGATCTGTCTTGCACAGTAATCTCGACTGAGTAAATCTCCAGCGCGGGCTACGCTGTCATGAATGGTGAAGTGCCGTCGGCGCTGATTCGGCGGCGGCCCCTCTTCGTCCGACGGCAAGCTCGTAAGCTTGCCCAAGAGAAGATGAAAGAAGAAGGCGCCAGGTAAATCTCTGGGCCGGTTCGGAAGCAAAGAGCCAATGGTAGAGCCTCTTGGGACACTCGAAGCTGAGCAGCTTGATTATGGTGAAATAGCGACGAGGGATGCCATGTAAGGCGGGCTTGCTCTCTGTCTCGAGTGCAATATACCGTCCCATCTGGAAGTACCTGCCCAAGAGGTACTTTCTGTTGATTCTTTGGGTGTCAAACGGATGGCGGATGACGGCCTCCGGCTCGTACCGCAATTTTCCGCCGCGCCGAAGAACCCTCTCGCCAATGTCTTGATCCTCAAAATTGGTGGAACGAGCACCTTGCACGCCGGGGCCGATGTCAGTGCGGAATAGTCCATGCTTGAACACATCGCGCCGAAAGGCCATGTTGGCGCCGTAAGGAGCGAGGCTCATGTCGCGAGGTTGGTTGCCCAAATCAAAACTTCCCCACAAGACGCCGTAAGTGTCACGTGGGACCCAGTCAGGGATCGGGGCGGTGTTCAGTGGGAGAATCTTTCCACCGGCGCCCTGCCACTCACCGGAAAAAAGGTCCTTTGTCAAATTCCAGAGCCACGCCGGTTCGGCGATTACATCGTCGTCCGTGAAGGCCAGTACTTCTGCCTGTGTCTCACTGATTCCCCTATTCAGCGCAAAGGATTTTCCCTGGCGCGGCTCAAAGCCATAGCGGAAGCGTCCCGGGGAGCGACGCGAAAAATCTTCAACCACTTCGCGCGTCCTATCCGATGAGTTATTGTCGATCACCATGATTTCCCATTCGACAGAAGCGGGAATCGTTGAGGCAGCAAGACTTTCGAGAGTTTTCCCCAGCGTATCGCAGCGATTATGTGTGCAAACAATGACCGCGGCTTTCATCGTCCCCCGCTCGCTGATGCCGGAAATTCCGGAAGCTCTGGGGTCGAAATGCTCTCAGTACACCAAGTCAATAAGTCTCCCCGGTTGTAAACGGGAGTGAACACGCTATCCAACTGCGCCTCTACTGGGCTCATATCGCCGCCCTCCGAGGAAATAGCTGATCGAATTGATTCAATAAGGTCTTCTCATAACAGGCCGCCTTCTCAGCCATCCTGTTCTTGATTTCGTCCCGGTTCGCAAGCAGGCCTAGAAATCTTTCTTGCATGGTGTTCGCGTCGCACGTCCGGATGTCCACGCAGTACTTGGCCAGTCCCAAGTCATTCATTAAACTGGAAACTTTTGGATGGGGCGACAACGCGAGGACCGGCTTATTCAGAAGATGAGCAAATACTACCCCATGAAATCGAGAGGTAACGACGTAATCCATCGGCCGCATCGCGGATAACAACTCGTCGATTCCCGCGATGTTCTCGCGATTTACCATCTGTGGCGGGTCGCCATTGGCCCTCCCTAAGAGGATCTGGACTTCCTCCATGGCGTGCGAGTCAAATGAAACTTCCGTGCTAAAAAGGGTCAAGCGGAAATGATTTTGGCCCAGCCAGCGGCCAAAAGACGCGATGTCGCGAATGTAGCGATCATAAATAGCCTGGTCCTTTTTCCAATAAAGCCGAGGATCGCAATACGCCATCGGAGAAAGCCCGACCAAAGGGACTTCATGACCTGCGCCATTCGTCGCCCCAGCCGTCGAGGTGCTCAGAGCATACACGCAATCGACCGAGACCTGACTTTTGCCGGTGAATCCGACTTTTTGTAGGAGGTCTCTCGAGTCGCTGTCCCGAAAGGAAACATAGTCAGCGATGCCGAGGGTCCTCTTGACAAACCACTTCGCCAGCGGAGCGTCCAACGGGCCGGCGCCGACGTTAAGGACGTAACACTTTGCGCGAGAGAACTTCGCAAGTAACGTCCACTTGAAGATCGTGTACGGAAATCGCCACGGGCCGCCCCATGAGTCCAGCAGCTGGCCACCGCCGCTGATGATTACTAAATCGAGTGGCTTTACGATCTGGAACGACGCGCGTAGAAAGAAAATTTCATCGAGAATTCTGCGCGGATCTCTGATCGTGAGACTCTTAACGGTCTGAAGGAGCCGATAAAGGAGCGGAACTCTTCGTAGGACGTCTTTTAGCCTGCTCTGTGGCGGCGAGGCGCCAATACTGTTTCCTTCGGAGCGGTTTTCAAATTCGACCCGAATCGGGTAAGCGGGAACCCCGTGCCGGAAGCGGCTGTCAGCCGGGTTCATCGAGAACAGCACAATCTCCGAATCTGGCCAGCGGCTTCTAATGTGTTTCATGACCGCTGCCTGAGTCGCATCGTCCCCAAGATTTCCAAAGCCTATGTGGTCCACAAGGCCGATTTTTTGAACCCGGACAGCATCTGACCTCGGGAACTGCGAGTTCCTTGGGGGGCGCGAATTGCGGTCGTTCTCTTGCCCGTTCGACGAAACGTGCGGCTTCTCAGGTGAAAGCAAAGCTAAAGCGAGGGGAATCAAATGCGCACGGTCTCCTTTGCTGTTTCTCCGTCGCCGCGACCCGGAGCATGATCATTTGTTGGAGACTTCCACAACTGCCAAGGAGCAACACCCTTGCCGGCCAGATCGTCCAGCTCCTGTTTCTCCTTAAAGGTATCCATGCTCTTCCAGAAGCCATCGTAAGCGTAAGCCATTAGATTTTGCGTTTCGATAAGGCGGCGAAAGGGCTCATGCACCAGCTCTTCGCCATCGTTGATGTAATCAAAAATCGAGCGCTTGAAGATGAAATAGCCTCCATTAATACGAATATCGCATTCACCGAGATTCCTAATCTCCTGCACAAGTCCGCCACTGTTCATTGACACACAATGGCAACTGAGCGAAGGCTTGACACAGAGAAAAGCAGCCGTCTTATTCTGTTGGCGAAATGCATCGATAAGATACGGGAGGTGGAAGTCCGTGAGATTGTCGCTGTAATTGGCGAGAAAAATCTCGTCATCACCCAGATATCGTTCGGCAGCCTTCAACCTCTGGCCGATATTCGACTTGACGCCAGTGTCGACAAGGTGATTGTCCAATCCTGAATGTCGAAATCAAGGACCTTTAATTCTTTGCCGCCATTTGACAGCACGAAATCGTTCGACAGAAACTCGGCATAGTGCACAAAGTAGTTCTTGATTGCGTCCGCGCGATATCCCAAGCAGAGGATGAAGTCCTTGTGGCCAAAATGAGCATAGTACTTCATCAAGTGCCACAGAATCGGCCGGTCACCGACTTCGACCATGGGCTTGGGTATGCTTTCACCAGCTTCTCGGATTCTCATTCCCAGCCCCCCACAAAACAGTACAACTTTCACGTCACACCATCCTTTCAGATTGAGACTGGTCCCGCTGCGATCAATTGCTTATTCGGAGAAGATGAGAACCCTAGCGAGGGATCGAGGCGGACAAAACCTGTTCTGCGGCCCTCTCTCCACTCTTGAAGCTCTCATCTGTCCACATATAGCCCCAATCTCCGTATCGCCCGCAATAAGCAATACCGATGTCATCGAGATAGCCATGAACAGTCTTGACTGCATCGGCGCGTTCGAGATCAAAGATTATGTTCGCGTATCGCAGCAGATGGGCATTCGTGAACACAATGCGATCCTCTTCCCGAACGAGGCCGCACTTGCGTAGATCGTTGATGACGGGATTAATCCAATCCTGCGGTGAGCCGTTTAGGGGCTTGTATTTGTCAGAAAAGTAGACTTCCGCTTGGATACTCCCTGTATTCGGAGGTACGTTATGCGACGAAAGCATATGCGGGAAGCTGAGCCGGGTGAAGCAGATGTCCTCATCATAGAAATAGCTCAAATGTGTGGGCGAGAGATCTTCGCGATTCACTCCGACATTGACAATGACGCAAGTTGAGCAGGCTAAGCGTCGAGCCGCATCGACAACATCTTGCGGAGCGCCCTTGATCAAGGAGATAATCTGTGGCAGTGGCACAGACGAGATCAGGGCATCGTATTGCGCCGCATGACCATTTGCGAAAGATAAATGCCGAGTGCGCGCATCAATAGAAACCAGCTCGTGATTCAGTCTTAGATTTCCCATGGGCACGAACTTCGTAAGGTACGACA
>JASHSG010000052.1 GCA_030040935.1 Acidobacteriaceae bacterium
TTCATGCACGTGAAATACAGCCGTAAGCTGACGAAACTGACCGTCGCCTCCGGCTTCTTTGTCTTCATCGTGCTAATCGGGATGACGATGACCGACTACTTCACACGCGCATGGGGACGGTGGTGAGAAGCAGGGACCAGGGAATAGGGATTAGGGAAAAGGCCGCCTGCAGGCGGCGTTCTTCTTTCATCGCTGAAGTCTGATCCCGCGGTCTTGTTCCCTGGTTCCCTTGATCTCTTGTTCCCTGTCTCTACAACGTCGGCTTCGGCGGCTTCACCACGGTCCACGCATTGGCGCCGGTTACCTTCACGGGCCTGCGGAACAGCTTGCCGTCCTGCGCGGCATAGAGCCAACTTTGGTCGCCGATCTGGTCAAAGGTGATGGCCGTCAGCGGTCCTCCGCCGGGAATGGGCGGGTTGAGGATGTGCTCGATGCGGCCATTCTGCATCGCAATCTGGATGCCGAGCGGGGTGGCGAAGAATACTTCACCATCGGCGTCTTCGATTACGCCTCTCGTTTCGCTCGCCCAGGTTCGCGTGGTGGTCTCCGGCAGCTCCATTCGGTAAAATGGCTCGCCGTTTTCGAGCGTGCCATCAGCGGCGATCTGGAATGACCAGCAATAGCGGGAGACTTCGTCGCTGACCACGAGCATTGACTGGTCGGGCGAGAGAGCAAGTCCCTTCGGCCCTGTAGGCCCGCCGCCCGGTGCGCCTGGAAGTAGCGCGAGGCGCACTTGGCCAGTGAGATCGATGAATCCGATCGTGGGCATTGCTCGATCGATGAAATACAACAATCCCGTTTGTGTGACGGCGAAATCCTCAACCGCGGGGAGGCTCCTGGCGACGGTTTTTTCGTCGCTTGCCTGGCTGGCCGCGGCACTCCAGGAAACGATTTCGTTGTGGATATAGGCATATAGTCGACCATCTGCGCCTATGTGCACGCGCACCGGCGCCGCGGGGTCGGGAGCGTCTGCGAATCGTGCCACGTTCCCATCCAAATCGATGCGAAAAATTCCATCTGGAGAAGGAAGGTAGACATTGCCCTCGCGGTCCGAGGTGAGGCTCGTGATCGATCCGTAGTCACCGCCCACTTGCTGCCACGGCTTGTCAACGTCGATCAGCGAGAAAACGGAATCGGCTGCATCCCAGCCCGGCTGCTGGGCGGCGGCCGGCTCGTGCACCACGATCGGAGCGGGATAATCGCGCCACAGCCAGCGCAGCGCATCGGGCAGGATCGCGCCGCCCTGCTTTGTGCTGTGCCCGCCGGTGCCCATCGCGAGCTTCACGTCGTAGCCGGCGAACTCGAGCGCCTCGTACATCACCTGGTTGTTAATGGGCCAGCTCCCGGCGAAGGAGGTTCCATAGGGCTCGGAGGGAGTGATGTGGTCCGCAGTCCCGTCCTGCATGAAGATGCGAATGGGCTTGGGCTCGGTTCGGCGCACGAGGGCGGGCAGGGAATCGGCGCCTTTCATCGCGACGTAAGTGCCGATGAGCGAGAGCACGCGGTGGAACTGGTCGGGCCGGTTCCACGCGGCTGCGAATGCGCCCACCGCGCCGGTGCTCACGCCGCTCAACGCGCGGTCGTCAGGATTCTTTGACAGGTTGTATTGTTTCGCGACCGCGGGGATGAGTTCATTGAGCAGGAAATCGGAATAGAGCGGCGTTAGTGAATCGTACTCGTAGATGCGGTTGTAGCGGTTCTGGTCCGCATCGGAAATCGTGGGCAAAACGCCGGGGTCGACGAAGATCGCGATCATTGGCGGCAAGTCGTGTTTGGCGATCAGGTTGTCCAGGACCACCGGCACGCGCATGCTGTCGCCGAGGGCCTGGCTGCCGTCGAAAAAGATCATGAACGGCGTGGGCTTGCTCGCGTCGTACTGCGCCGGCACATAGACGGCGCAGTTGTGCGGTGTGCCCGGATAATCCTTGCCCGGAGCGAGGATGAATTTAGTCACCGTGCCTTTCGGCACGCCATCGTGCGGCTGGGAGTCAGGACCGAGAGCGTAGTCCTCAGCATGGAGACTCATGGCCGCAAGGGCAAAAAAGACGGCGAGCACAGCGCGACGCATCGGAAGACCTCAATCAAGCAAATACGGAGTGTGTAAAAGAAGGCGCGAAAGCGCGACGATTCCATCCTAACCGCTCGCCCGCGGAAGTGCGCACGGCGCGATGCATGCACGGTGAGGCTGCATGCCTGTGTCAGGCGTCACACTTCATGCTTCCTTGAGCTGTCCTATAATGGGCCACACTCTCATTCCCGGAAATTGCGTGTTTCGTTGAGCGTCATCGGATAGATTCCGCGCTCATCCCCATTGAAAGGTTTTCAGAATAGGGGAAGGCCGAGAGCCACTCAGGCGACGCGTGACGATCCAATGTTCGATCCGAAATGCAAGGGCCGCTGCCAAAAGGGCAGTGCAGGGGAGCGAGTTGGGCGGGCTGTGCAGCATGCAACCCGTGGGGCATGGCCTGGCTTCGCGCTAGCCGCTTGGTTCCTGGTGCATCTCTCCGTTTTCCGCGCCCCAGCGCAAACGCAACCTGAGCCCGGGCAAGCGAAGCCCGCTCCATCTCAAGTAGTCCAGTCTGCGCGCATCCCTCCCCGCGTTCTTGAAGCGCAACGGTTTCTCAAGGAGCGCGGGTGGACGCCTGGGCACAGACCGCCTCCGCGAATTGGCTTCATCCGGCTCTCAGGCTCGACGTCACTCCCTTCTCCCACGAGCGCCTTGGCGGCCGGCATCGAGAGCGCGAGCACTCCGGCGCCGAGCAGCACCTGGCAGCCCCTCGGCCCGACAGCTGTTCAAACCCCGAACTTTGGCCTAGTAACCGGCCGCGTGGCCGCACTGGCTCTCGATCCCTCCGATGCGACGGGCAACCGCCTGTACGCAGGCACTACCGGCGGGGGCGTATGGGTGGCAAACAATGCGGCCGTTTCCACACCATCCTCAATCGTCTTCACTCCGTTAACCGACAGCGTTGCTGCGCTTGCGGGAGCGGCTGATGCTTCCATCAGCATCGGCGCTCTCACGGTGCAGCCCGGAGGGACCGGCGTAATCCTGGCGGGTACCGGCGACCCTAACGATGTGCTCGACTCCTACTACGGCACGGGCATCCTGCGCTCCACCGACGGCGGCAACACCTGGAGCCTGATCCAGGAGACCGTGGACGAAGAAGAAGGAATGAGCCTTTGGGATGCAAGTTTCGTCGGGCAGGGCTTCGCCGGCTTTGCCTGGAGCACGGTTAATCCGCAACTGGTGGTGGCGGCTGTATCCGAGGCCTATGAAGGTACGCTGGTGAATGCCGGCTGGCCGCTCACCTCATTCGAGGGGCTCTTCTACTCAACCGACAGCGGCGCTACGTGGCACCTGGCCACAATTACCGATGGCAGCGGCGAAATGTTGCAGGGTCCTCTGAGTCCTGCAGGCTCGGAAGGGAACGCCGCCACCGCCGTAGCCTGGAACCCCGTGCGCCAGTTGTTTGTGGCCGCCGTCCGCTTTCACGGCTACTATCAATCGCCTGACGGAATTACCTGGACACGGATGGCAAATCAGCCTGGCACCGGACTCGCCACGGAAATGTGTCCTTCCACCATCGGCCAAACTGGCTCTATCGCATGTCCCATCTATCGCGGTGCGCTGGCGGTGAATCCGCAAACCGGAGACACTTTTGCCTGGACCGTGGACCTGAATAATCAGGACCAAGGGTTATGGCAGGACCCGTGCGCGCTGATTGGAAGCACGTGCGGGAATCCAACCATCACCTTCGCCACGCAGTGGGACACTTCGGAACTCGAGGCCAACACTCTTGAAGGCCCTGCCACGATACTGAACGGCGACTACAACCTGACTCTGGCGGCGGTGCCTTCTGAGCAGGATACGTTGGTGCTGGCCGGGGCCAATGACCTTTGGAAGTGCAGCCTGGCAATGGGCTGTCTTTGGCGCAACACCACCAACTCAACCACGTGCTTCAGTGCACAGGTGGGTGAATACCAGCATTCGCTGGCATGGAACACGGCCAACCCCCAGGAGATTTTCCTGGGCAACGACAGCGGATTATGGCGCTCGACCGACGCGATTGGCGAAACGGGGCCGCCCTGCGCCACCGCAGATTCGACGCACTTCCAGAATCTAAACGGCGGCCTGGGATCGCTAGCGGAGGTAGTCAGCCTGTCGCCCGTCACAACGACGCCGTACAACATGCTGGCGGGCCTGGGAGTCAACGGAGCCGCAGGGGTGAAGGGATCCTCGGCAACCGCGGATTGGCCTCAGATTCTCTCCGGCTACGGCGGCCCTGTGGCCATCGACGCCATAAACAACACGAGTTGGTACGTGAACGACGACCTGGGAGTGGACATCTACGAGTGCTCGCAGCTGGCCCCCTGCACACCCGCCGCGTTCGGCGCCAGTCCGGCCGTGACCGACGCGGATGTCGGCGGCGACGGAGAAACGATGCCAATCCCCGCCCCGTTCATGGTCGACCCGTCCGACGACACTCAATTGCTAATTGGAACCTGCCGTGTGTGGCGAGGGCCGGCAAACGGCGGCAACTGGAGCGCAAGCAACGCAATCAGCCCGATTCTCTCGAGCGGAGCTACCGGTGCTCCATGCAATGGCGACGGACTCATCCGGTCCGTGGCTGCCCGATCGCTTGCCTCCGGCGGTGAAGTCATTTACGTGGGCATGTATGGCGCCGCCAGCAACGGTGGCAACCTGCCGGGCCATATTTTGAGTACGACCCTGGATCCGACCTCGAGCACTGCCCCGGTATGGCAGGATCTAACGCTCAATCCAGTCGTCAATGACAGCCAGGCGCTGAACGCGCATAACTTCGATATCTCCAGCGTGACCATCGATGAGCACGACCCCACCGGCAATACGGTGTACGTGACCGTGGCGGGCATGGAAAGCCTTGAGGAGGAAATCCAGGTTGTGTACCGTACCACGAATGGGGGCGCAACCTGGTCCGGCATCACAGCCAACCTGCCCGTCGCGCCGGCCAACAGCCTCGCCATCGACCCGCAAAACGCAAACGCAGTTTATGTTGCCACGGATCAGGGCGTGTACTACACCACCAGCATCGTAAACTGCGCGCAGTCGCTTTCGAATTGCTGGTCGGTGTTCGGTTCCGGATTGCCGGGCGCTCCTGCTATTGCCCTCACCACCACGCCCAGTACCTCGTCCGCTCCGGTCCTGGTTGCAGCCACGTACGGGCGCGGCATCTGGCAGACCCCGTTATGGAGCGCGGAGACTGGCCTGACTGCCGCGGTCGCCAGTCCGCCGTCGCTCGCCTTTTCGAGCCAAAGCTTCGACACTCCCAGCAGTCCGCTGACAGTGACTCTCGAGAACACGGGCAGCCTCGCTCTTGCCGCCACGTCCATTTCCGTCAACGGCGACTTCAGCGAGACCGACAACTGCGTGAATGCGGCCGTGGCCGCGGGCGCGAGCTGCGCCATCCAGGTGACATTCACGCCGCAAGCCACGGGCCCGGTGAGCGGCGAAATGACCATCTATGGCAACGTTTACGGCGGACAACTGAACGTCGACCTGACCGGAGTCGGCGCTCCCGGAGGACTGGTGACCTTGGCCCCAGCCTCGGTCACATTCGGTCAGGTGGAGGTGGGAACCACATCGATACCGCTTCAGGTGACCGCGACGAATAATAGCGCCGCGGAGGTTCCCATCAGCGGCATTTCCATTACGCCACCTTTTCTCCTCTATAGCAACTCATGCGGAGACACGAGCTTCGCGGCAAACTCCGATTGCCAGCTGCAAGTGGAGTTCGCGCCCACACAGAACGGCCTGGCATCCGGCTTGCTCACATTCAACGATGGAGCGGGCACGCAGACCGTGGAGCTGAGCGGAACAGGTCTGGCTCCGCCGAACGACGTTCTGAATCCGACCTCGGTTTCCTTCCCTGCGACGGCGGAAGGCCAGGTTTCCGCGCCGGAGACCGTGACGCTGACGAATTCAGGCGGGATGCCGCTCACCGCGATTTCTATCGCGGCCAGTGCGCAATTCCAGGAGTCGAGCACCTGCGGAACGCAACTGGCTGCGAGCGCGGTTTGCAGCATCAGCGTGATCTACGCTCCGACACAGATCGGCGTGGCTACCGGCACGCTAACCATTGCAGACGCATTGCGTACGCAAACCGCGAGCCTGAGCGGAACCGGACTTGCGCCGCCTGGCTTCAGCATCACCCCGCCCAGCCTGACCTTCACCAACCAGCAGCCCGGCGTGCCCAGCGCATCGCAAACTCTTACTGTCGCCAATATCGGCGGATCGCCTATGGCCAACGTTGGTTTTTCGATCGCTGGCGCCGCGGCATCCAGCTATTCCGTTGCCAGCACCAGTTGCGGAGCGGTGCTCAATAGCGGAAGCAGTTGCACGGTGCAGATTGTCTTTACGCCGAGCGCGACCGGAAACAGTGCCGCCACGCTTGCTGTTTCATCGTCAACCCCTGGGGTGGCAGCGGCGTCGGTGCCGCTGGATGGTTCGGGGCAGCTTGCCACGGGACTGGCGGCAAACCCGTCCCAGATAACATTTCCCGTGGTTGCAGAGGGCCAATTGAGCGCAGCCGAGGCGGTTACCGTCACAAATTCATCCAACTACGCGATTGGTCCGGTTTCGCTGGCTGTTCCCGCGCCATTCAGCATTTCGCAGAACACCTGCGTTGGCAGCCTGGCGGCGGGCGCCAACTGCACCGCCTCGGTCGTCTTCCAGCCTATTAGCGGCGGCACCGCTTCCGGGTCGCTCACCGCGACCTCCTCCGCCGTTTCTGCGCCCGCCACCGTTGCTCTTTCCGGAATCGGATTCAATTTCATCGTCAGTATCAGCGGCTCGGCCAGCCAGACAGTCGCGAGCGGACAGCAAGCCACTTACACCCTGGTCATTGCGCCGACAGGAGCTGGCGCCACCTTTAACTTGTCCTGCGGCACACTGCCTGCCAACGCGCTTTGCCTCTTCAATCCCGCCAGTGAGACGCTCAACGCCGGCGTTGAGGGCAATGTTGCCGTTGAGATCTCCACGGGCATCGGCTCAACGGCTCGGCTGGAAAGTTCCGGTATTTCCAGGCCGGGCGCCAGCAAACCCGGCATTGGCGCTTTCAGTTTAAGGAGCGTTCTTCCATTTGCCTCTGTGGTTCTCGTGCTTCCGCTGATAATTTGCAAGCGCCGAAAGATGTTCCTGTTTGCCGTACTGGCTGCTTGTCTGGCCGGCGGGGTATCCAGTTGCACCAGCTCCGGCGGAGGCACGGGCGGCGGCGGTTCCGGCGGCAACGGAGGGGGCTCCAATACACCGCCCGGGACCTACACGATTCCGGTCAGCGTAACTTCCATGGGAATGACGAACTCTGTGAATCTGACCCTGACCGTCGATTGATCGCATCGCGGAGCGTGTTCACGGAGCGGCTATACTTGAGCTTCGAGATCGGGATCTTTATGCCTGCAAAAGTAACCGTCGAAGATGTCGAGCGCGTAGCTGAATTGGCCCATCTGGAACTTTCGCCGGATGAAACAGGGCCCATGTTGCGCGACCTGAATGCAATCCTTGACTACGTGGCCGAGCTGAACGAGCTGGACACATCGAACGTGGCGCCTCTCGCTCAGATGAGCGAGCTTTCGGGAGAGTTGAGCGGCGCTCTTCGCGCCGATCAGGAGGGGCCATCGCTCGACCGGGCGGTCGTCATGCGGCAGGCACCCGAAAGTGACGGAGCGTTCTTCAAAGTGCCCAAGGTCATTGAGCGATAAAGTCAGGGCGCGTGAGCGGTGGAAATCCAACGAGGGAAGTCCGAATTGCCGAGCGAAACCATGCCCGCCGAGAGCTACGTCGAACAACCCAAAACGCTTGCCGATCTGCGCGCTGATCTTGCCGCAGGCCGCACCAGGGCTGCAGACCTCGCCGCCGGATACTACGATCGCATCGAGAAGCTGAACCCCCGGCTGAACGTCTTTCTGAGCCTCACCAAAGAGCGCGCGTACGAGCAGGCTTTGCGCATCGATGCCGTGGCCGCGAAAGGCGATCCGCTGCCGCCGCTGGCCGGAGTTCCGGTAGCCATTAAGGATGTCCTGGTCATGCAAGGCGCGCCATCGACGGCGGGCTCCAAAATCCTGCAGGGCTATCAACCGCCTTACGACTGCACAGCCGTCGCCCGGCTCGAGGCGGCAGGCGCGGTGCTGGTGGGCAAGACCAACTGCGACGAGTTTGCCATGGGTTCTTCGAACGAGAACTCAGCTTACGGGCCAGTGCGCAATCCGATCGATCCGAAACGCGTTCCCGGCGGCTCAAGCGGGGGCTCGGCGGCGGCGGTGGCAGCCAACCTGGCTGTGGCTGCGCTGGGAACGGACACGGGCGGCTCGATTCGCCAGCCGGCCAGTTTTTGCGGTGTCGTTGGCGTTCTGCCCACCTATGGGCGCGTCTCGCGCTACGGCCTGATTGCTTTTGCTTCCTCGCTCGACCGCATCGGCCCCCTTGCTGCGAATGTCCGCGACGCTGCCGCGATGCTGGGCGTCATCGCGGGTCACGACCCCAGAGACGCCACCAGTTCGCCGGCTCCGGTACCGGACTATGCCCTGGAGAGTGACCAACCGGCCGCAGGCCTGCGCATCGGCGTGCCGTCAGAGTATTTTGGCGAGGGCCTCGATCTCGAGGTGAGAGCATCCGTCGAGAAGGGCGTCGCGGCGCTCGAGGCCGCCGGTTGCACGGTGAAGCGCATCTCGCTGCCGCACACGAAATACGCCGTGCCCACCTACTACCTGGTGGCCACAGCCGAGGCCAGCGCCAACCTCGCGCGCTTTGACGGCGTGCGTTACGGCTACCGCTCGCCTGACTCGGCCACACTCTCCGACATGTACTCGCACTCGCGCGACGAGGGATTTGGGGCCGAGGTCAAGCGCCGGATCTTTCTTGGCACCTATGCACTTTCGGCCGGCTATTACGATGCTTACTACCTCAAGGCGCAGCAGGTCCGCCGCCTTCTGGCGGAGGAATTTCTGCGCGCCTTTGCTGAGGTTGATGCTATTGTCACGCCCGTTTCGCCCTTCCCCGCGTTCAAGCTGGGCGAGAAGACCGGAGATCCACTCGCCATGTACCTCGCCGACATTTACACCGTCACCGCCAGCCTGGCCGGCATTTGCGGTGTTTCGGTTCCATGCGGCGTTACGCATGCAGGTTTGCCCGTGGGCATGCAGGTGCTAGCCCGGCCCATGGGCGAGAGCACCGCATTTCGCGTGGCGCGCGCGGTGGAGGCTGTTGAAGTTTAGGAGTAAGGGCCATGAGCAAGACCGCAGTTTTCATGGTTTATGGATTTTTCGCATTAGTTTTCGCCGTACCCTTCACGCAAGCAGCAGAACGCAAAGCACACAGCGTCGTTCTGGGCGCAGTCAAGCGCGTACCGTACTCCAAAGCTGGCGACCCGGCCAGCGCGGCGGCGGGCGAGGACGCCCTGGGAATCCGCGCCCTTCTCGTCGACGGGGTGCTGAAAGAGTGGACCACGGGCGCTGCGCACGACGTGACCGATCGCAGCTTTGTGGTGCGCCGCGTCATTCGACTGAACGACGCGCTGCCCACCGATAAACCCGTGCCGGGCGACAAGGCCAGCCACTGGGTGTGGCAACGGGGACCATGGCTGCTGGTGGACCGCGTGACCGGGCGCGTAACCGCTCTGCGGCTGCCCGACTACGATCCTGGCGCGAGTCAGGTGAGCTGGTTCCGCGACTACGCTGCGTACTGTGGAGTGACCTCGAGCGGCAAGAGCCTGTATGCGGTGGTGGCGCAGATCGCGGCGCGAAAGCCGGTCCTGGCCAGGAAGGTCGGAGCTTTCGATCCGGAGAATCACCCGGACCCGGTTTGCGCTCCACCCGACTGGCAACGCGAGCCGCTGCGGATTACATTTCATCCCACGGGGACCGATGCGGTAAGCTACGACATCGTCCCCGGCTCGGCGGTGCTCGTGGAAGACGCGGACGACGAGGATGAAACGCCCGCCGCAGCATCTGGGGCCAAATAGGGGGTCAGGCGCTGCGCGGGATTGCTGGCAGGTCGGTGCCATTGCATGGAATCGCTCGACGAGCTTTTGCGGCAGGCTGAAGCCGCGCACGGCCATCTCTGTCCGGGGCAGGTTCTCGGTGTGCGCATGGCTCTTGCCGGCCTGGCGCGGCTGGGAATCGCCGATCCTCGCGGCGTCGACCGCAAGCGGCTGATTACGTATGTCGAAATCGATCGGTGCGCCACCGACGCGATCGGCCTCGTGACCGGTTGCCGCCTGGGCAAGCGCGCTCTCAAGTTCAGGGACTGGGGCAAAATGGCAGCAACCTTTGTCGATCTCGCTTCAGCCCGCGCGGTCAGGATCGTCGCGCTCGATGACACGCGTGAACTCGCAGACGAGCTTTATCCGCATCTCGAACCGAAGTCGCTCCGCCAGCTCGAGGCGTACCGGAGATTGCCCGAAAAGCAACTCTTCCGCGAACAGTGGGTGCGTGTTGAGATCGAACCTGCCGATTTGCCCGGCCGCTCGGGCGAGCGCGTCGTGTGTCAGCGCTGCGGCGAGGGGGTAAACTTCGGCCGATTCACACTGGTGAACGGCGAAGCGCTTTGCCTCTCCTGCGCGCGGCCCGAGCTTCGATACTGGAAACCCGCGGAAGAGTGAGTTGGCTGCGCGCCGCCTGGGCGATGCTCCTCGCGCCACCAGTTACAGAGCACCCAGACCATGAAGCTGACGGCGAGGCCAACGGGAATCAGCCACAGTGTCTGCTCATGAATCTCGAGCGTCATCGCCTGGATTCCCCTTTCCGTCCTCTTTTGCGCCGCGGTTCTTCTTGCGAATCCCGCCGGCGGAGGACCCTCGTGGAACCAGAAGACGCCTTTTTATGTAAAGAACGAGTAGCCAATTCGTAAGAGGTGTATAAGGGATTGCCCGGGGGCTTTCCGTTGCCATCTGGAGCGGGTCACCTTGACACCGAACCCGCCGCGCATTTCTTATCGTTCTAGGTATTCTTCTGGCAATCCGGGGGGCGAACGCGGCGCGAACCGCTCTCCCTGTGCCCGGAAGCCAGCAGGAATACTGTGTCGAACAGGAAGCATGCGGCAGTAGGGTCGAGCGGCGCGAGCGAGCAGGTTCGGAATTGGTTCCCAGCCCCCGCGACCGGACCCTCCTTCCAAAGCCTGGGCCGGAGAAGACCGCGGCCTAAGGAACCTTTCCCGGAGACAAATCTTTTGTCAGGCGCCGGCTGGAATGGCCGGGTGAGCCTGTGCCCCAAAGCGGCTGACTGGAGCCGTGAAGGCGAATGAGGAATGTGAGTCAATGATGAACGGATCGACAAGCTTCGCACTTTGGGCGCCATCGCCCGCTCCCGGAGCAGGGGGAGGCTTATCCATGCTGCTTCCCATCCTGCTGTTTCTCCCGCTGCTTTATCTGGTCATGGTTCGCCCGCAGCAGAAGCGGCAGAAGCAGTGGCAGCAGATGCTCTCCAACATCAAATCGGGCGACCGAATTACAACATCGGGAGGGATTCGGGGCATCATCCTGTCCATCAAGGACGATTCGATTGTGATTCGCGTTGCGCCCGACAATCTGAAGCTGGAGATTGCCAAGAACGCGATCGCTTCGGTCACGCAAGACGACGTTGCGAAGTCATAGCCCGCGCAGGGTTTTAGCCTTTGGACTAAAGAACTGGAACTATGAAAAAGAATCTCAAAAACAAAATCGCGCTGATCATTGCGGTCTTTTTGATCTGCCTGTATGGCATCTTCGGCATCCCATCGGGGATAAGCGGGAAGGCTCTGTTGAGCGCCATTTCAAATCGGATTCACCTGGGTCTCGATCTGCAGGGCGGCGCGCACCTGATTCTGCAGGTGCAGGTATCGGACGCGGTGAATGCCGAAACCGACAACTCCATCCAGGAGATTGAGCAGGATCTGAAGAAAGCCAATCTGACATTTTCTCAGGTGTACAAGCCTGATCCCAACAAGCCGGATGTGATTCGCGTGGAGGGAACAAGTCAGGCACAGTCCGATGCCGTCGACTCATTGCTTGGCGGCAGCAAATATGCGAACGAGTACGACGTGTCCGGCGGTTCCGATAACAACTGGACGCTGACCATGAAGCCGGTCTTCGAGAGCGACCTCGATAAGCGCACGGTGGACGAGGCCATCGAAACCATTCGCGATCGTGTGGACGCGCTGGGTGTGAGCGAGCCGCTGATTCAGGAATACGGCCTGGGCCAGTGGGAGATTCTGGTGGAGCTGCCGGGCATCAGCGATCTCGATCAGGTGAAAAACATTATTAAATCCACGGCCCGGCTTGAGATTCATGCCGTCGACGGCGGCCCGTTTCCGACTGAGGACGCGGCCCTGGAAAGCGTGAACGGCGTCCTTCCGCCCAACGACGAGATTCTGCCCTTTACGGGCGATTTGGGCACTTCGAGCGGCACTTCATACTACGTCATCGAGCGATCCGCCATCGTAGCCGGCAGCGATTTCCGGTCCGCCGAGCCCGGCGTGAATTCGAACACCGGGCAAAGAGAAGTGAATTTCACGCTCACTGACGAAGCCGGCGACAAATTCTGGGACTATACCAGCGCCAATATCGGCAAGGATATGGCGATCATCATGGGCGGCTCGGTGCGCAGCGTGGCAGTCATCAAGGGCGCGATCCGCGATCAGGGCGAAATTGAGGGATCATTCACGCAGAACGAAGTGGTGGAGCTATCCAAGCTGCTGCGGACGGGCGCGCTGCCGGCTTCGCTCAATTACATCGAAACCAATACTGTCGGTGCAACGCTGGGCGCCGACTCCATCCGGGAAGGCGTCACGGCCGCCGTTGTCGGCATTGTCGTTGTGATGGCCTTCATGCTCGTTTATTACAAGGGCTCAGGCATCAATGCCGATCTGGCATTGATCTTGAATCTGATCATTTTGCTGGGGATCATGGGGCTTTCCAGCGCAATTTCGAGCGCCTCGGGCGGCGGAGGCTTGGTGCTGACCCTCACCTTGCCCGGCATCGCCGGGGTCATCCTCACCATCGGTATGGGCGTGGACTCGAATGTGCTGATCTTTGAGCGCATCCGCGAGGAGATTCGCGCCGGCAAGGTAGCTTCGGCGGCTGTGGATCAGGGCTTCGCCCGCGCCTGGGTTACGATCCTCGACACTCACGTCACGACCATCGTTTCGGCGGCGATCCTGTTCATGTTCGGCACCGGTCCAGTGAAGGGCTTTGCGACCACCCTGACGGTCGGTCTTGCGGCCAATCTTTTCACGGCCGTGTTCGTGTCCAGAGTGATATTCGAGATGCATTTGAACAAGTTGAAAGCCGGCGAGATGGTTTCGATCTGAGTCGCGGGGACCAGGGACGCAGGCTCCAGGAAGGGAAGAGAAGCAGTGGAATTTTTTCGCAGTCCGAATGTGAATTGGCTGGGATGGAAGTGGTATTTCCTGGCCTTTTCAATGGTTTTTAGCGTTGCCGGCATCGTAAAGATGTGCTGGAACTGGGAGCACCCAGTGGGGGGAATGCGCAGCCCGGTTCCGCTGGGAGTGGATTTTCGCGGCGGCACGCAGGTGGATGTGCAGTTTAGCAACCCGCCGGACATCGATGCCATCCGGCGCGCAATCGAAGCGGCCGGGGTGAAGGACGCGGTCATCACAAGTTTCGGGCCGGCCGCAAATCACGAGGTGCTGATTAGCCTGCCCGAGGAGACCAACGAGGCGGCCATTGATACCGGCCGGCAGGAGATTGAATCGGCACTGCAAGCGCGCTACAACAATTACTTCAATCCCAACACGGGCGTGAAGGTTGACGTCGTCGGACCCACGGTGGGCCACCAATTGGAAAAGCAAGCCACGCTGGCTACGATTTATTCCATGCTGGGCATGCTTATTTATCTTTGGTTTCGCTTTCAGCTGATCTACGGCGTGGCCGCGGTGGTGGCCTGTTTCCATGACACGCTGATTACTGTCGGCGCGTTCGCGCTCTGGAACCGCGAAATCAGCTTGACCGTGATTGCCGCCATCCTGACTCTGGTGGGTTATTCGATGAACGACACGATCGTCGTTTTCGACCGCATCCGCGAGAACCTTAGGATCAGCCGACGCGAGCGCCTGACCGACCTGGTGAATCGGAGCATCAACCAGACCCTGAGCCGGACCGTGCTTACCTCGGGCCTCACCTTTCTTACCGTCCTGGCCCTGTTCATCTTCGGCGGGCCGGTCCTGAACGATTTCTCGTTCGCTTTGGTCGTCGGCATCCTGATCGGGACGTACTCGTCCATCGCAATTGCCGCTCCGATGCTTGTGGCCTGGCAAGAAAGGCGCGCGGGCAAGGGTAAGCCGGCCTCACTGCCGGCGGCGAGAAAGCCGAAAGGCTAGAACGCATGGGCGCGAATGTCGATTTGTGCATCCGTTCTCAATGGGGTACGGCTCCTGACGCGGGTAGACCGCGGCGGCCTGGGGCCGCTTCCGGAAGGTACCTTTGGCTGCATGGAGCTGCACCATTTTTGCTTCACTCTTGGCAGCGGGAGTACACTTCTGATAAGGTTTACTCGCTCCTTTGCGTGGATTTTCCCGTCGGGAACAATTCCCCCTCCCGTGGTGTCTAAATTAGGAGTAACGAAACTCGATCTCCGAGGCTGGCCATGTTTGAAGACTCCACATTCGAATCCAGTAAAAGAATCAAGACGAAGAGCGGCCGGTGGATGTTGCTGACCGGGGGCATCAATCTCTCGATTCTTGTTCTGCTGATCCTGATTCCGCTCATCTATCCTGAGGCGCTTCCGAATGCGCTGATGGCAACAATTCTGACCGTGCCCCCGCCTCCGCCTCCGCCTCCGCCACCGCCTCCTCCGCCGGAAGTTCACGTGGTCCATGTGCAGTCGGAGATGATGAACAATCAGCTCACGGCGCCGACGAAGATTCCTAAGAACATCGAGATGGTCTCGCAAAAGGAAGCGCCGCCGTCGAACTTCGGCGTGGCGGGCATGGAAGGGATGGGAAACGGTAACGGTGTCATGGGCAGCCTGTTCGGCAGCGGCAACGGTCCGCAGGTAAAGGCCGCGCCACCCAAGAAGGTGAACATTTCAGCCGGGGTAGCCGTGGGCATGCTGATTCAGCGAACCTTGCCCGTCTATCCGCCCATCGCCAAGGCCGCCCGCGTGCAGGGGACTGTAGTTCTGCAGGCAGTGATCTCCAAGCAGGGAACGATTGAGGATTTGCACGTCGTCAGCGGGCCGCCGATGCTGCAGCAGGCGGCGCTGGATGCGGTGAGGCAGTGGCGCTACCGGCCCTACCTGCTCAACAATGAACCGGTGGAGGTAGAAACCACGGTCAACGTAATCTTCACCCTGGGTGGGTGATGCAACTTGTGGCTCCCTGCCGCTGCATTGGCAGGG
>JASHSG010000053.1 GCA_030040935.1 Acidobacteriaceae bacterium
ACCGATTGCGTGTCGTCGCCGCCGAGGGCGATGAGCGCGTCGACTTTATCGGAGTCGAGGACCTCCCTCACCTTGTCGATGCCGCCGGGAATCTTTTTGACATTGGTGCGCGAAGAGTGGAGGATCGTGCCGCCCCGGAGCTGAATCCCGTCGACTGCTTCAAGGGTGAGCGGAATGAAGTTGTTGTCGAGCACGCCGCGCCAGCCGTTCAGGAACCCGATGAATTCGTCTCCGTAGCGATTAATGCCCTTCCTCACGGCCGCATAAATCACGGCATTCAATCCGGGGCAGTCGCCGCCGCCGGTCAACAAAGCAACTCGCATCGCGGAATCTCCTCGTAAAGGCAGTTCACAGTTCTCAGATTTTAATGCACAGTTCTGAATGTCGGCGGTTGAGCCGAAAACCTGAAGCGGGCCGCACCCTGTTGACCGGAGGCGGGGAGAATCTCCTAACGCAATTAACAGTGTATCGCGCCGATGTTAACGGAAATCGTGATGAAGGATACAGGGAACACGAGAACGAAGGAACGGGGGAAATGGAAGGAAAGGACGAAGGGAAGAAAGGACCAAGAGACGGATGAGGCGCCCGCGATGGAGATTGGACGACAGGCGGCGATGGGTAAGCAATGGGTGCCGGAGGGCGGCAGTGGTTCAATAAGGTATGCCGGAAACAGGCGCGGGATTTCTGCTGGCATTCGCCGGCCTGGTGGTCGCGGTGCTGCTTGTGCTGCTGCAGTTGACGCGGCTGGGCTACCTGATCCGCGCCACGATTCCGGACCGTCCGCGGCAGCGCATGTTTATTGCGTCGGTAGCCTTCCTGATCACCTTTGCCGGCGTGCGGATTCTGGTTCACCGCATCGCCAATCATGAAAGCCACCTGCAGTGGGTCGTGGTGCGCGGAATGCACATTCACCACCTGGTGTGGGGAATACTGATTTTGCTGCTTGTTGGATACGGCTGGCTGCTCGATCTGGGCTGGTCGCACTCGCCGATGTCGATATTTCTGGGACGGCTGATGGCGGTGAGCTACGGCGTCGGCGCGGCGCTCACGCTCGACGAGTTCGCACTGTGGCTGAGCCTGGAGCCCGACGTCTACTGGACGCACGAAGGCCGGCTGAGCATCGATGCGGTCATTCTATTTGGCGCAGTGCTGGCGGTGGGCGCATGGGGCGCACCGTTTTTTGGAGCCCTGCAGCGCATGTGGCAAAGGCAAAGGCCGCTGCACCCGGGAATCGGCCGGATCAGCCAGCCGATTCGCCGCGGGCGGTTGCCTCGTCGGCGTATAGTTCGTCGATCACCGCCGAATACTTCGAAGTAAGTACGCGGCGCTTGATTTTCATCGAGGGGGTGAGCTCTCCGGAGTCCTGGGACCACTCGTCGGCAACGATGCGGAAGCGCTTGAGCGATTCAAAGTTGGCGAGGGAGCCGTTAACCTCGCGCACGATGCCGGCGTAGAGAGCCACCACGCGCGCATCGGCTACGAGAGCGGCGCGCGATGAATTTTCGACGGCGTGATGGTGCCGCGCCCATTCTTCAAGAGCGGCGAAGTTGGGCGAGATGAGGACGCAGATGAACTTATGGCGATCGCCGACGAGAGCGGCCTGAGCCACGAACACGCTGTTTTTGAGCTTGTTTTCGATGGGCTGCGGCGCGACGAGCTTGCCTCCCGAGGTTTTCAGCAGTTCCTTCTTGCGATCGGTGATGGAGAGAAAGCCGTCGGCATCAAGATGGGCAATGTCACCGGTGCGGAACCACCCCTCGGCGTCGAGGCACTCGGCTGTAGCGGCGGCTTTGTGCCAATAGCCGGAAAAAACGGAAGGGCCGCGGACGAGCAGTTCGCCATCCTCGGCCAGCTTGAGCTCGATATTAGGCAGCGGCATGCCGACGGTTCCCATGCGATGGTGAATGGGCGTGTTGAGAGCAATTACGGGCGAGGTTTCGGTGAGGCCGTAGCCTTCCCAAAGAGCGATGCCCGTGGACGCGAACCAACGCGCGGTGTCAATGCCGAGCGGCGCGCCGCCGGAGACGAAGATTCTCACGCGCCCACCGAAGGCCTCACGAACCTTGGAGAAGACGAGCTTGTTGGCCAGCTTCCAAAGGGCGGAGCCCGGCCGGCGACCGTCGTACACAGTGCCAGCGAAGCGCGAGCCAAGGCGGATGGCCCAGGCGAGCAGCCGCTTCTTGAGCGGCGACTGCGCCGCCTTTTGTTCGACGGCCTGGCGAATCTTTTCAAACACTCGAGGGACGCCGACGATAACCGTAGGCCTGACCTCTTTCATGGCCTGCGGCAGCTTGTCGAACTGGGAACAATAGGCGACCTGCGCGCCGTGGTTATACATCACGTAATCGAGGGCGCGGGCGGTTACATGGGAAAGGGGCAAGAAGGAGATGCACGCGTCGCTCGAATTGAAGCCAAATTCGAGGGCGGCGAAGTTTTGATTGGCGGCGAAGTTGCCGTGGGTGAGGGCGACACCTTTGGGCTCGCCCGTGGTCCCCGAGGTGTAGATGAGCGTAGCCAGATCGCCGGGCGCAACAGAACGGACCAGGGCGTCGAATACGGGGTCGCGCGCGGCGCCGTCCGCGTCGGCATGGGCCAGG
Organism: Acidobacteriaceae bacterium; assembly: GCA_030040935.1. Lineage (GTDB taxonomy): Bacteria > Acidobacteriota > Terriglobia > Terriglobales > Acidobacteriaceae > Telmatobacter. Next base: position 2,598 of record JASHSG010000053.1, read on the forward strand.
AGCTCGCTCATGGCGATGGCGCCGTGAGGAGCGGGTGAATCCATCATGACGATCTGTTGCAGTTGGGTTAGCGCGCGAACGGATTGAATCTTGTCGAATTGCAGGCGATTGGAGACGACAGCGATGCGACAGCCAGCGTCGCGCACCTGCTCGGCGATCTGTTCGCCAGTCAATGTGGGATAGAGGGGGACATCGGCCGCGCCAACGGCGAGCGTGGCGAAATCGGTGACGGCCCACTCCCAGCGGTTCTCGCTTACGAGGGCGATGCGGTCGCCTTTTTCGATGCCAAAACGAAGAAATGCGGCGGCCAGTGCGCGAACGCGCTGATACATCTGGTCCGAGGAGATGGGATGCCACTGGCCTAAGCCGTCCTGCCACAGGACAGCGCGCGGATTGGCCGCCGCAGAGATGCGAACGAAGAGGTCATTGATTGTGGAGATCGAAGAAGGGGTCATGGAGCGGCTTTTGAACGCGGGGCAATCGTAACACTCGGGCCCTGGAGAGTGTACCAAAAAGAGCAGTTGCCGGCTCTCAGCCTTCCGCCATCGGCCATTCGTACCTGGCGATCAGCAGGCGGCAGATTCATTGCCGGAAGCACGGGAAGCTGCGCGCTTCGATTTCGTTTGGAGATTACTGCTTTTCGAATTCGAGGGTGCAGGGACGGCCTTCGACTCGAGTACCTTCTCCGTGCCGCTTATCGAAGTGGGACGTTATGTGATAGCCGAACTCGGTGCCGCGCGGCGTGTCCGTTCCGGGAACATATTCGCGGGAGCCGGTCATGCCATTGGCGTAGAGCTTTCCGGTGCCGTCGTCAAGGATCGTACCTTTGATGTGGAGGAAACCCGGCTGGCCATCGATGCCATGCAGGCCGTCAAAATCGCCGCGCTTGACGACGCTCATGAACTGGTATGAGAAGGCCAAGGCGCCCCTCGAAGCATCGCAGGATAGGGTAGTAAGCCACTGGCCGTCGAAACGGCTCGTGGGCGGAGGATCGTTGTCATCAGGGCGGCCCGCTTGATCCTGCGGAACGGCTGACGCTGACAAAAGCAGAAGGAAGAAGGAAGCGAATAGCCGGCCTGAACTCGCCCTGGAAATGTTTCGCATCCAATTCCCTCGTGGAGAAATGGTAGGGAACCTCTCTTGTGCCTGCCAAGGGAAATCTGCGGGCATGAACCATCGCTTTTGGCGCGGAGAGAATAGGAAAACCGGGCAACTGCGCGAGGAGCCTGGCGGTCGCCAGACCCCTCGCGGCGCGCTACGGCAGGGCGTAGATGGTCTGCAAGACTCGCTGTTGGAGGCCTTCGGGGAGCGGAGCATAGGAGAGAATGGAAACTTCGCTCTCGCCCGACTTGATGCTCCAGCTCAGCATATCCTTGATGATTTTTTCCTTGCCCATGTCCTTTGGCTGCGTGGGAATCAGCAGATAGGTGAAGCTGGAGACGGGATAGGAATTGGGGCCGGGAGCATTCGTAATGGAGACGCGGTAGTCGGGAGGTATCTTGGCCGTGGCTGCGGCTGCGGTCACGCCTTCGATCGAAGCCTTGAGCCAGTTGCCGGAAGAATTCCTAATGGCGCCGAAGTTAATGTGGTTCTGGAGAGCGTAGATCAGCTCAACGTAACCGATGGCGCCGGGCAACTGGCGCACCAGTCCCGCCACGCCGTCATTGCCCTTGCCGCCAACACCAGCGGGCCAATTAATTGCCGTGCCGCTGCCCGGGCCTGTCTTCCAATCGGAGCTCACCTTGCCGAGATAGTCGGTCCAAATGAAAGTGGTGCCGCTGCCGTCGGAACGATGGACCACAATAATTCTCTGGTCGGGCAGATGGGCGCCTGGATTGTCCCTGGCAATGCGCGGATCGTTCCAGTTGGTGATCTTGGAAAGGTAAATGTCAGCCAGCACATCGGGACTGAAGCGAAGATCGCTGACGCCGGGAATGTTGAAGATGGGAACGACGGCGCCGAGCACGGTGGGGATATGAATGAGCTTCACGCCGCAAGACTTGAGCAGATCATCGGTCATGGGCATGTCGGATGCGCCGAAGTCGACGACCCCCGAGCAGGCCTGCTTGATGCCGCCTCCTGACCCGATGGGCTGGTAGTTGACTTCAACGCCGGGATGGGCGGAGCTGTACTCGCCGAACCATCTGGAGTAGATGGGGGCTGGAAACGTGGCGCCGGCAGCGGTAAGCTTCTGAGCCTGAGCCGCGCCCAGCGCACAGACGAACAACGCAAGGACAAGCAAGGATTTCTTCACGGTGGTCTCCCCTTCAGATTTTCTGACGAGGTTTATTGTCAACGTCGAATGTTACGGAGAGTTGAAAAAACAGGGATCAGGGAATAGGGATTGGGGATCAGGGACCAGGGTGTAGGGAGAGTGGCCGGTGGGAAACATGCGACCGTTCGGATGCGCAGGCTAAGACGGCGCGCCGGCGTGGGATTCGTGCGGTTGCGCGGGCGCAAGCTGCGGAGCGGATTGCGGAGCGGGCGCAAAAGGCAGTGTGAAGTGGAACGATGCGCCCTTGCCGAGCTCGCTTTCAGCCCAGATGCGTCCCCCGTGGGCCTGCACGATGTGCTTGACGATGGCCAGGCCAAGGCCGGTTCCACC
>JASHSG010000054.1 GCA_030040935.1 Acidobacteriaceae bacterium
GTCTTCCCATCCAGCACAAAGCACGACACACCCTGAATGTCGGTCCGGAACGTCCGCACATGCGCCTCCTGCAACTCCTCCAGCACCTCTTCGCGCGGATGCCCATAACGGTTATGTAAGCCGCAGCTAATCACCGCCCACTGCGGCCGGACACGCGCAAAAAACTCTGGCCGCGTCGACGTGATGCTGCCGTGATGTCCCACCTTCAAAAGCGTGCTCTCAAGCCCGGGCTCTGCCAGCATCGCCTGCTCGATCGGAGCCTCCGCATCGCCTTCGAGCATCACCGACGTCTCCCCATACGTTACGTGCAACACCAGCGAATCGTTGTTGGCGGGCTCCGCGCCCGGCACGTAATCGCGAAACGGCGCCAGCACGTTGACCTGCGTGCCGCCGAATGCGAACGCATCGCCGGCGCGAAAGCTTTTCACTCGTACATGCAGCGCCGATGCCTCATCCATCAACGCGTTGTATGCTCCAAATCGCGGATTGTTGCCCACCCAGAGCTCATCGGGATGAAAGTTCCTAAGCACGGCCGGCAATCCGCCCATGTGGTCCGAATGCGCATGGCTCAGCGCCACCGCATCCAGGTGCCGGATGCCGCGAGCCCAAAGCGCCGGTGACACCACCTCTTCGCCAATATCGAAATCCTGGGCGGACTCCCTCGGACCTCCGCCAAATCCCCCTCCATCCACCAGCAGTGTCTTCCCCTCCGAAGTGATGATCAGCAGAGAATCGCCCTGTCCCACGTCGATCGCCTCCATCAACATCGCGCCTTTCGGCCGCTCTATAGGCCGAGGCATCACCGCCGCCAGCGCGGCCATTGCCAGCGCGGCCCACGCTCCGCGCCGCATCCATTGCCGATCTCGCCGGAAACTCTCTTGCGCCAGCACAATCGCCGCACCCAGGAGCAGGCAATATGCGATCGATTGCCACAGCACCGGATTAGGAATTCGAAAATCGCCGAGCGCCATCGAGCCGAATAGATGCACAAGCCCGACTCCGATGTGCATCACCAGCGCCGTCACCGCCGCTGGAACCACCGCCGCTGCTGGCCACACCGCCAGCAACGCCAGCGTCAGCAGCGCCGCTGGCATCAGCACCACCAGCAGAGGCAGAATCAGCAAATTCACGGGCAACGCAAAAATAGTGATCCGATGGAAGTACACTGCCATCGGCAGCGCCATCGCCAATTCCACTACGCACGACACCACCACCAGTTCCACAACCCGAATCGCAAGCCGCACACACCATGGAAGCGCGCGCCACGCAAGCCACCGGTTTCCGGCGCGCTCCATCCGCTCCGCCACCGTCCGCATCATCATGCGAAACTCCGCCAGACGCGGCGCGAGCTTGATGTCCACTGCCGCCAGTCGCAGATCACGCATCGCGGCTGCATATGGATGGATGGTCCCCTGCAGCAGCGGCGCCGCTACGCCCGCGATCGCAAGAACGGCGAGCAGCGTCATCTGCAAACTTGAGTCGAACAGGCTTCGCGGATTGACGACCAGCAGGCACAGCGCGGCAAACCCAATCGTGTTCAACGCATTTCGTTCGCGATAAACGAGCCTCCCCAGCAGGTAGAGTGTCACCATCCACAGCGACCGCTGAACCGGCGTCGCGAACCCTGTGAACAGCGCATAGGCAAACGATGCCGCGATGGTCAAAATTGTCGCCGGCACCCGCGGCATGTGCAGCCGCCGCGTGACCCAGAAAATGCACGCCGCCACAATCGCCAGGTGCATCCCCGAAACCACCAGCATGTGAAAAGAGCCGGTGCGCTCGAATCCCACGCGAAGCCCATGCGTCAAATACGTGCGATCACCCGCAACCATCGCCGCCAGCATCGCCGCGTCATCCTCGTTCAGCCGCAGCGGCGCGGGCAGTGATTGCATGGCCGCCGGCAGTGCCAGCAGCCGGGTTGTCGACGCGTGCTGCCACGCGCTCAGTCTGCACGGCAAAAACGCACCCGGCGCGCGCCCAAGCCGCTCCACGCGATCCGATGCCACCGTCGCTGTCGATGTAATTCCCTGGTCCAGCAGATAATCCGCGCGGCTCCATACGTCCGGGTCTCGATAGGCCTCCGGCCGCAGCAGCCGGACCTCGGCACGCACCCGTTCGCCGCATTGAATCGTCTGCGGCCCGTCGCGGGTATCTGCCCGCCAGCGCACCGTCAGCCGCACGCCGCCCGCCACCGGCGCCTGCGCGTCGCTCTCGTCGTTCACCACCTCGACCGTCGCAACGCGCACATCGATGCGCTGCGAAGGCGCGATCGCCTGCGCCTCATCGACATTCTGCTCAAGCTCCGTGCGCACCGGCCCCGCGTCCACCACGGTTCCTTCAACCGTCCGCAGCAGCCCATCGGAAAGAGCGCTTAACTCTGTAGCGGGCGCCGGCTGCGGCTGCATCTCCGCGCACCACGCACCGAGCAGCAGCCACAAAACTGCAAGTGGCAACCATACGATTCGACGCGCTGCCACTGCCGCTGCCGCACACAGCACCGCAACTTCAACCACCAGCACAATCGCCGGCGGCAGCCATACCCTACCTGTAATAAGGATTCCCGCTGCAAACAACCACGCCGCATGAAACAAGGGCACGGCAGTCAAGCCACGCGCGCGTGGCGTGTTGTTCATTTGGTCGGCGTGCATTCGAGCGGTCCCCGACTTCACGTGCCCTCATCTGGGCAGTGGATCGCGGCATTCTTTTGTCAGAATGTCGCGCGGAAACGCCGATCCGGGAAAAAGTCATCTCCGAAAGCGCTGCCGCTTCCAGATCTGAAAAGTGAATGTGGCATCAAGCCTATCAGGAATCCGGAAACGAGCATGCGATCTCCGTCACCGTCGTAGCCTGACCACCGTCTCCAGGTGAAACGTCTGCGGAAACAGGTCGGCCAGCGTGACGTTCTCTATTGCGTATCCCCCGTCAACCAGCACGCGCAGGTCGCGCGCCAGCGTCGCCGGATCACACGACACATAGACCAGTTGCGCCGTCGCAATCTGTCGCAGCAGTTCCGTCGTCTCAGCGCCCAATCCCGTTCGAGGAGGGTCAACGACAATCACATCGGGTTGCTCGCCGCGGGCAACGCCGCGCAAAAATTCAAGCGTAGTCGCCTTCACAGCTCTCGCATTCGTTCCCGCCAGGTTTTCTTCAAGCGCCGCTACTGCCGCCGGTGCCGACTCAACCGCCACCACTCGCTCAAACTTCTCCGCCAGCTTTCGCGCAAACAGCCCCACGCCCGCAAACAAATCCCACGCGAGCTCTCCGCTCAATCCGCGCGTCACGGCTTCTACCAGCTGGTCCACCAGCCGCCGGTTCACCTGGAAGAACGCGCCTTGATCCACGCGATATTCGAAACCAGAGGCCGGATAGAGCAGGGAACTCGCACCCCAACTTGCTAGGCTACGGGACTGCCTGCTCTTGGTGTCGAGCGCCAAAA
>JASHSG010000055.1 GCA_030040935.1 Acidobacteriaceae bacterium
ACCACCAACGGCGGCAGCTGGGGCCCGGGCGATCAGCCCTGCGCGGCGCTGGCGGCCATGGCGTCGTCGCAAGTGAACTTCTACTCCGACGATGGCGAGGGATGCGAGGCCACTGCGCCGACCAACCAGAACCTCACCAAGCTGACGGCCATCTTCCGCGCCATCGTGGACCAGATGAGTTCGCCGCGCCTCATCCCCGCCGGCACTACATAGAATGTGGGCTTGACTTATTGCAGAGAATCCGGTAACAACGTCTGAGAAAACCGGGTAACGACGCGACTCGATCGAGCGAAGGGAGTTCCCCCCGTGCGCATTTCCTGGACGGTTGTACTGGCATCGTGTGTTCTGTTGATTTCCGGCTGCTCAGGAGTGCCGGGAACGTCGCCGACTCAGACAGCGAGTGGCTCCGTTCCGGGAGCGCCGCTCACGGGCATTGTGCACGGCGGCAATACTCCGATTGTCGGGGCACATGTCTACCTATATGCCGCGAACACGACGGGCTACGGCAGCCCTTCGAATTCGCTGCTGCAGAACATTGGCGGCACCGTCGCAGACGGCAGCGGCAACTTCTATTACCCTACGCAAACCGGCGGCACATTTACCATCACCGGGGACTTTGTCTGCCCGAGCGCCGGATCGCAAGTCTATCTGTATGCGACGAACGGCGATCCGGGACTGGGAGATGGTACGAACTCGGCCATTGGATTAATGGCAGCGCTTGGGGACTGCGGCGGTCTTGCTTCCGCTCCCTACGTCGTCATCAATGAGGTGTCGACGATTGCCACCGCGTATGCCATCGCCGGATTTGCGGTCGATTCGACGCACGTATCGAGTTCGAGCTCGACCCTGGCAACGGCGACGGACTTGCCCAATGCATTCGCGACTGTGTTGAACCTGGAATCTCTGGGCCGCGGCGTGGCGCTGGCCACCACGCCCAACGGTAACGGAGTGGTGCCACAAGCGACGATCAACACGCTGGCCGACATCCTGGCGGCATGCGTCAACTCCTCTGGTCCGTCGTCAACACCGTGCGCCACTTTGTTCTCCAATGCGGAGAATGGAACCTCGCAGCCCATGGAGACGGCGACCGCGGCGATCAACATCGCGCACAATCCCGGAGCAAATATTGCAGCGCTTTATGGAACGGGGCCGGCCAATCTGGCGTTTCAGCCGACCCTGCTCTTTCAGCCAAATGACTTCACAATCGCGATCACCTTCACAGGAGGCGGACTGGACGGAACTGGATTTGCTCCGGAAGGGGTTGCCATCGATGCCGCAGGCAATGTGTGGGTGCCAAACTACGGCTCGAGCAGCGTGAGCGAGTTCAATTCCAATGGAGTCCCGAAAACCGGATCGCCGTTCACCGCGGCGGGCCTTGACAATCCGACCAGCGTGGCGATTGACACGTTCGGGAGCGCATGGGTCGCAAATTACAACGGAAACGACATCAGCGAATTCAATTCACAGGGACAGAAGATCTCCGGTCCTCCGGGATTCACTGGCGGCGGGCTGAATGAGCCTTATGGAATCGCGATCGACAGCGCGGGCAATGCGTGGGCAGCGAACTTTGGAGGAAACAGCCTGAGCGAATTTGAATCCAATGCGTCGGGCGGGTTGGCACTCTCCAACAGCAGCGGTTTTGGCAACGACGTTCTGGCCGGCCCCGCGGGCATCGCCGCCGACACGGCGGGCGACGTGTGGACGGAGAATTACATTGCCGCCATAGGCGGCATTGCCGAGGCTGTGCCCAGCACCCTTGCGGGCCAGCCCCCAACGGTGACTGTTTACACCGGCGGTGGACTGAAGTCGCCTTACAGCGTGGCGATTGATGGATCGGGCAATGTGTGGGCCACGAACCGCGGCGGTGCGGGCAGCGTTAGCGAATTCAGTTCAACAGGAAAGCCGATCAGCGGCACGAGCGGATTCGCCGTCGGCGGGCTGGACAATCCTTACGGCATCGCAATCGACGGCGCAGGCAATGTGTGGGCCGCGGACAATGGCGGCAACAGCGACAGCGTCAGTGAAATCAGTTCAGGGGGAACTGCGATCAGCGGCGACAATGGATATGTGAACCTGGGGATGTTCTCGCCGTACGGCATCGCAGTCGACGGATCAGGCAACGTTTGGGTGACGAGCGATGACAACGTTGGCCCTCTGACCGAGTTTGTAGGCGCCGCGACACCGGTGGTGACACCGATTTCGGCAGGCGCGACCTACGATGAGCTGGGCACACGGCCTTAACCGGTGGTCCGAAGCGGCAGGGTGACGCGGCGGACGGCATTTTCTCAAGCGTCGCGCGGTTCACATTGAGTCGCCGTTTCAAGTTGATGGAGTCGATGCCCCGAGCCTGCATCACGAATGCGTGATTTCCTGATATGGCGCAGAGACCCTGACAGGATTACTCAATCTGCTCCGGAATAATCAAGAGCACTTCAACCTTGGCAGATTGGCCGTTCTGCGAAGCCGGACGGAATTGCCATTTTTGGAGCGCAGCGAGCACGAACTGGGCCTGAGGAAAGGCCTGGGGGAAGACGATGGAAAGCGTTTCGAAACGGCCGTTCTGATTCACGAATCCGTGAATCATAAGCGCATCGGCATCGATAGCTCCGGGATCGAGATTGGGACGCACGATGTTGTACGGCCACGGCGCATCGAGAGTCGCGACGGTGCCGGGCTGGGGCTGATCCACGGCGTGCGGAAGCGAATATTGCAAGACCCAGCTGCGCGACAGACCCACGCGCAGATAAACGGTGTAGGCCATTCGCCCGTTCCAAACGCCGGCGGTTTCGGGATACTGATCCTGAATCGTGTTTCCAACGATGACGGCGCTGAAGTGGCCATCCCTGGGCTCGTTGATATCGGTGGTCGGAGGCAGTGAGCCGTCAACCTGATCTGGTCCGTCGGGCGACCCTGTCTGAGGATTTTCATTGCCGTTCTTTGAAGGCTCAAGGCCAGGCCCCGATACTTTGAACGCCAGGCCTTCTCCGGTGCCGGAACCTTGATTGTGCGGGTTGCCTGGCGGACCCGGGCTTGCTCCCCCTTGGCCGGGATTGGGAGCGTTGTTGGGATTTCCGTTCGATGCATCTTTTCCCTGCGCCCCAAGGACTCCCGGGCCACGAACGACGACACTCTCATTGACCGGCGGCAGCGTTGCGATTCCTTCCTTCATGCGCAGGTTGGAGAGCGAGAGGATGGCCGCCGGCGTGGGTTGGGTCATGGATTTCGAGAAGGTAACCGGGGGCATTTGCACCTGCTGCTTGCTATGCATCGCAACCGGCGAGGTCGTGCTTGCAGTGATGATCGGCTTTGCTGCGGGATGGAAGGTGGAAGAGACGTTAACATCGGCCAATGTCATCTCTTCATTGGGGTTTTCGACCGAGGGCTGGACGTCGGAAGAGGTAGGTTTTTGCGGAAGCGGCGGCGTTACCTTCTTAACCACGACTTTACTAGGCGCCCAGATGGCTACCTGAGGGATGGGAATCGGGATCTGGAGCGTGACGGGCTTGGGGACGTCAGGCTGGATCAGTGTTTGCGGACCAGGTTTGGCTTGCGCCACCTCTCTCAACGCAGGCACGCTCAGCGATGGATTGCCTGCGGAAGCCGGGGCATGGGGACCGGGATTCGACGGCGGATTGGGGAGGCGGGGCGGATAATAGCGCGCATCCTCATCGGGCATATCAAGATCAAGTTCACGCACACGGAGGTGATCGGTCGACACCCTGGCAAATGGGGGCTTATAAGCGATGCCGAACCAAAGGACAGCCACTGCCACGACGTGAAGAAGGGCGGAGGCCGCAACTGAGGTTGGCCGTGGCCCGAGGTCTGACCGCTCGCTGAAGAGCGAAATGGTGTCGGAAGGCATCATCAAAGGTTGTCGACCCCTTTTGAGAATCTCTGAAGAGGCGATGACTTTCGGAATGTGCACAAAAGAGAATTTGTCCCGGGAAACTCCCACTTTGGCACACGAAATCGGGCGCGGCTATAACACGGAAGATGCAAATGCGACCTCAGGATGCAGAGTAAATTCACGATAAACTTATCGAGGAACGCCCCCTCATAACGATTGCGGCGCGAAGCCGGACGGGCCCGTTCCGGGGGCTCATGATTGCCTATTTCAGAATCGCTCATTGAAGCGTTTTCCCCCATAGCACTTTTGATACCCCATCGATAGAGAGGGTTGATTCTGATGACTTTTGGGAGGCTTTAAGGGACTACACTGAAACCGCACTGCACGCTCAAACCGATATGTATGAACGAGGTGGGCGCGTTGAAGAAGGCATTTGGAGACGAAGGAATTATTTTCGGAATGTGTCCTCAGCAGTTTGGCCGGGAAACGACGATAGATGAAGTCGGCCACCTGAACTCGAAACGGGGCGGAGACGAAAACGCCCAGAATGGACATGCGAGGCGCATTGGATAAGGCAAGAAAAGAAGGTCGGAGCTGGCGCGAGCCGGCTCCATCGAGGTAGTGATGAATCGAAGACTCATGACCATATTCCTGGTTGCAATTGTGATCGCCAGCGCGTGCTGCTGGCTGGTCTATCGGATTGTGAGTGTCAAGATGTCAGCGTCAAAGCCCGTTTCAACGACGCGGGTGGTTGCGGCAGCCAGGGACATTCCGCTGGGGGCGGTGCTGACGACGGCGGACCTGACTACGATGACGGTGGGAGGCACGCCGCCCAAGGGCGCGATTCTCAAGCAGGAAGACGCGATCGGCCGGGGCGTGATTACACAAATATCTCAGGGCGAGCCGATTCTTGACAGCCAGTTGGCGGGCCTTGGTTCCGGCGGCGGATTGGCGCCGACGATTCCGGAAGGCATGCGGGCCTGTGCGGTGCGAGTGGATGAGGTTGTAGGCGTAGCGGGTTTCGTGACGCCGGGGATGCGCGTTGACGTACTGGCCTCGGGCAATCCGCCAGGCGAAGGCGCCTCGGAAGGCGTGGTGACGGAGACGATTCTTCAGAACATTCAGGTTCTTTCCGCGGGCACAGACATTCAGAGGGATGCTGAGGGCAAGCCGCAGCAGGTACAAGTGGTGAACCTGCTGGTGACGCCGGATCAGGCGGAGTTGCTGAGCTTGGCGGCCAACTCGCTAAAGATTCAGCTGGTGCTGCGCAACCCACTGGATACGCAGATCACAAAGATTCCAGCGACAGCGATGATCAACCTTTTTGGTGGCCCGACTCCGCCGGCAGCGCATGATAAGCCAGCCAGAACCCACGGCAAGCCCGCATCGAAAGGGTTCGAGATGGTGGTTATGAATGGCAACCATACCACTGATGAAAAGTTTGGATCACCCGAGGGACAGCATTGAGAGCGAAGGCAGGGGTCACCATCGTATCTTTCAGCACGCTGGCCGTAGCATTCTTTGCCGGTCAGGCGGTGTGGGCTCAAAGCACGCCGCCTTCCCAGCCGTCGGCAGCGGAATCCACGTATGAGGACTCGACGAACGAGCTCTCGGTGACGGTAGGAAAATCGGTGCTCGTCGACTGCGCGCAGCCGATCCAGCGGGTCGCCGTGGGACTTGGCGATATCGCAGAGGCGACTGCGATCAGCCCCACAGAAATCATGGTTGACGGGAAAGCCCAAGGCGAAACAAGCCTGATCATCTGGGACATTCACGGCGGACGCCAGTTCTTCAACGTGACAGTGCGGCCGTTGGCGCTCGTAACGGGCGACAGCCTGGATGCTATTCGGCGCGAGCTAAGGGCGGAGCTGCCGGGCCAGACGATCCGGGTAAGCTACAGCAACAACGCCATATTCCTGCGGGGCACGGTCAACGATCTTGTGAGCTCATCGCGCGCGGTGCAGATTGCGTCGGCGGCGGGCAAAGTGGTGAACCTGCTGGATGTCGATGTTCCAAAGCCCGATCCACAGATTTTGATCAAAGTGCGCTTCGCCAGCGTGGATCGCAACCGGGCGCGGCAGCTTGGCATCAACTTGTTCAACCTCGGCCTTGGGAACGCGATCGGGGGCGTAAGCACCACACAATTTTCGCCGCCAACCATTTCAGGGGGCACGGGATCTTCGAGCAGTTCCGGATCGAGTGGGGGTGGTTTCAGCGGAGTCGCTGGCCAGGCGACATTTTCCCAAGAGTTTAATTTGCTCGCCTTCTTTCCCGGCCTGGGCACAGGGGCAGATATTTCGGCGCTCGAAACCGAGGGAGTGGTGCAGGTTCTGGCAGAGCCGAACGTGATGGCGACCGACGGCAAGGAGGCGAGCTTCCTGGCGGGCGGAGAATTTCCTTATCCGGTTGTATCAGGAACGTCGGGAGGCACGGCCGCAGTCAGCATTCAGTTCAAGGAGTACGGCATCCGAATCAACTTCATCCCCACCATCACTCCGCGCGGAACGATCCGATTGCAAGTTGCGCCGGAAGTGAGCGCCCTGGACTACACCAATGAAGTGACAATTTCAGGATTCGAGGTGCCGGGAATTACGTCGCGCAGGGTAAATACCGAAGTGGAACTGGCCGACGGAGAGAGCTTTATGATCGGCGGCCTGCTCGACAAGACTACGAACGATAGCTTCCAGAAGATTCCCTTTCTGGGCGACATTCCGATTCTTGGCAAGCTGTTCCAATCGGAATTGAAGACCAAGAATGATACTGAGCTGATCGTAATCGTGACGCCGGAGATCGTTTCGCCCTACTCGGCGAGCGCTACGCTACCCGCTCTGCACTATCCGGTGCCATTCATTCCACCGAATTCGAACATCCCGATGCATCAAGCCGACGAGAAGACAGCGGCGAACACGCCGCCTCCTCCGCCATCGTCGATACCGGTGGAGACCCTCATCGACAGCATGAAGCCGGAGAAGCCACTGGTGATTGAAAGTGCTGCAGGTGGATTCGGCACAGCCGGGGCATCCATCAACTCGGGTGGAAGCCCGAGCCCGCCTACGGGGACCGGCACGCCGCAGCAGTAAAGACCGCGCAGCGCAAGCGCGGCAATCCATTGAGGCAAGCGGATGAATCCGTTTGAAAGGTTCGCCAAGGGCGTGGGAGAGTTCCTTTCGCCGCCCGCGCACACCGGACCGCAAGGACCGCTGCAAGTCGTAAACGTGACGCGCGGGACGGTGCTAGCCACTCGGCTTGAGGCCGCACACACAGGAGCAAAACGCAGAAAGGGGCTGCTGGGCCGGGATGGCCTCGCGGCCGGCGAAGGTTTGTGGATCGCTCCCTGCGAATCCGTGCATACGTTCTTCATGCGATTTCCCATCGATCTTGTCTACCTGGATCGCGAGCGCCGAATCAGGAAGGCCCGGAGCTCAGTGGGACCGTGGCGCTTATCGGCCTGCCTATCGGCGCACAGCATTCTGGAGCTTCCTGCCGGAACCATTCTGAAAACGCAAACCGAACCTGGAGATACGGTGGAGATTGCGGCGGCGGAAGAACAGCAAGCCGGCGAGAGATGAGATGTTTCAAAGGATGAAAGACGGAAATTCATCCCTTTCACTTAAATCGCAGATGTGATTGAATGGCAAACGCCGAATCACGGCATCCATCCTTGACAAGAAGGGAAGCCAAGGATCGGAATACCGTTTTCTTGTGATGGGGAAATCTCTAGAAGCCCAGTGAGACGATGTCATCGCCATTACGCCGGGGCCGGCATGGCGCCGCCGGGGCTGAAGTTGGGGTCGCTGGGAACGGGGCGCGGGTGTTTTGGGATCCAGGGCCGGGGCCAGGGCAGTATAGAGCTTCTGATGATCAACCTGATTCCGAAGGGGTGCATCG
>JASHSG010000056.1 GCA_030040935.1 Acidobacteriaceae bacterium
CTGACGGCGTACAAGGGATTCCGTCGCATGATTTGGGCCCACGCGATGATCGTGACTGCTGCTGGACAGATGCTGACGAGGCGCTTCTGGTCTCCGGAAGGGCGCGAGCCTTTGAAATATCGCCGGGATGAAGATTACATAGAGGGCTTTTTAGACCATTACACACGCGCCATCAGATGCTGCTTGCGAACCTCAAAGACAGTCTCGATGCAACTCTCAGGCGGCCGCGATTCGGGTTCGGTAGCGGCAATGGCAGCTCCACTTCTCGCCAGCCAGGGCCGCGAACTGACCGCATTTACCTCGGTTCCATTATTTAATCCGGACGGAGCCAGCAAATGGCGGCTGGGCGATGAATGGGACCTGGCTCATATGACGGCAGTCATGGCTGGCAAGAATGTCAAGCATGTTGCGGTCGATGCCCGGGACTACGGTGTTATTCAAGGCATCGAACATTTTCTTGACATTCACAGCGGTCCAGGCCATGGCGCGATCAACCATTATTGGTGCCAGGCGATTTGGGAGGCAGCTTCAAACCGCGATTCCCGTGTCCTTCTTTGCGGCGGAATGGGTAACGCTACGGTTTCCTGGACGGGAAACGGTTCGGCGCTTCTTGCGCTGCTTCAGGGATATCCCGGCACCGCACTCCATCTGTTTTTTCAAGGAGAATCGAATCCGTGGCTCACCCTCAAGCGCCAAATACTGAAGCCTGCGTTGACGCCGTGCCGACGGCTCTTTCGCCGCTTGAGAGCGCCAATAAAGAATCCATGGCGAGCCTTTTCCGCGCTAAACGTTAATCTCGCTCAGCAGCTGGATTTAAATGGCCGCATGCGCGAGAAACGCTTTGATCCAACGTTCACGCAGGACGCTCTGACTGATTATCGACCGTATTTCTTCTCTCCCAGTCTCAGCATTGCGATGGGCACAGCGTCGGAGGTTGGCGCTTGGCATTCTTTTGCAAGCCTCGATCCAACCGCCAATTTATCACTGCTGGAATTCCTTCTTCGCGTTCCCGATGATCAGTTTTGGCGTAGAAGCGAGCTCAGCTCCTTGATCAAGCGCGCCTTGCGGGATCGAATGCCCCATGAGGTACTATACTCGCGCCGAAAGGGATTGCAGGCTGCCGATGTGGGACATCGAGTTGTTCGCGAATTCGATACCTTTCAGGATCACCTGCATTCGTTGGAATCGGTGCCGGAAGCGCGCGAGGTGCTCGACCTACCGCTGATGCATCTCTGTTTGAACGAGCTATTGACGGCGGTTAATTCCGACACGACGGATCGAGCTGAGAGTATCCTTCTTCGTGGATTGGGCGTAGGGCTGTTTCTCCGCCGCCTGTCGCATGCGAATGGTTGAGGATTCGGGAAGAAATGCTGAAAAACCAGATCAGAGAATTCCTAAAACAACTACCGGCCGGACGTCGCGCCATCGTTCTGGTATGGAGGGCCACGAGATGGTGGAGCGTGGCTTGGGCCCTGCTGCTCATCGCTCAGGGGCTCCTACCCGCAGGCCAGGTTTTACTTCTCAGAACGCTGGTCAACCAGTTTGTTTCTTTGCCGCGATGGAATTCTGTCGCGCCATCTGCAATCGGCATTGTTGGCTTGTGGGTTATCGGTCAGCTCATATCGAGCGCATTGTCATGGGTCAGGGCCGTACAGGCTGAGCTGGTGCAGGATGAAGTTCATCGCCTGATTCATGAGCAGGCTATCCGGCTGGACTTGGCATTCTACGACCGTCCTGAATCCTATGATCTGTTATGGAGAGCGCAGATCGACGCTCCCTCGCAGCCTTTGGCGCTGCTCGAGAGCCTCGGTTCCCTGGCGCAAAACGGGCTTGGATTTCTTGCATTGGCGTGCATTTTGTGCACTTACGCTGCCTGGCTACCGATCCTCCTCCTGTTGACCGCGGTCCCCGGCCTGATTTGGATAGCGCGACATACTCTAAGCGAGCATCATTGGCACATTGAGCACACTGTCGATGAACGACGTGAGCGTTATCTCGACTGGATAATCACAGATCAGCATGCAGCCACTGAGTTTCGGCTCTTCGACTTGGGAACTTTTCATCGAAGAGCCTTCGAAAAGGTACGCGAAAGCCTTAGAAAAGGGAAACTGCGCCTGGCGCGGAAAGGCGCAGCAACGGCACTGGAAGCGAGTCTGCTTGCCTGGGCCGGCAGCCTCGCTGGCCTGGGCTGGATGTTGCACCAGACCCTTGCCGGAAGAGCCCAGCTGGGTGATCTGCTTCTCTGCTTACAGGCCTTCCAGCAATGCCAGGCTCAGCTTCTCTCGCTGTTGGAGGGCGCAGGCAAGATCTACAGGAGCCTGCTCTTCATCGATAATCTGGACCAATTCCTGAAAACGCGGCCGGCCATCGTCGCCGAGCTTGCCGGCGAGCCTGGCCTGCCGATCAAGGATGCCATTCGTTTTGACGGCGTGAGTTTCACCTACCCTGGTGGGACCCATCGCGCCCTCGAACACTTCAACCTGGAGATCCCTAAGGAAAAAGTGGTTGCGATCGTAGGGTACAACGGCGCCGGCAAAAGCACACTCATCAAGCTCCTGTGCCGCTTCTACGATCCCGACGAAGGCCAAATTCTCTTCGACGGTGTGGATCTTAAGAAAATCGATCATGAGAATCTTCGGCGACAAGTCGCTGTGCTCTTCCAGAGTCCTGTGCATTATCAGACAACCGTTCGCGAGAACATCGGTTTCGGCGAACTCAGCTCCCTCGATGATCATTTGCGCATTCGGCAAGCCGCTTGCGATGCGGGAGCGCTGGCGTCAATTGATCGTCTGCAGGAAGGTTTCGATACGGTTTTGAGCAAGATGTTTGGCGGCGCGGAGTTAAGCGAAGGAGAATGGCAGCGAATCGCCCTTGCCAGAGCGTGTCTTCGCCGGGCTTCTCTCATAGTCCTCGACGAGCCCACCAGCGCCATGGATTCCTGGGCGGAGCAGGACTGGCTCAGTCGTTTTCGAAACCTCACCGCTGGCCGATCCGCGCTGATGATTACGCACCGCTTCACCACCGCCATGCACGCTGACATCATTCACGTCATGGACAAAGGCAGCATCATCGAATCCGGAACTCACGAGCAGCTTGTTTCCCAGGGTGGAGTTTATGCAGCTTCCTGGGCTGCCCAGATGCGGGAAATCAGCCATGCGCGGCAATGACTGGCTGCAGAGCGTCAGCCCTGCATTCCGCCTCATGATCGCCACCTCCTGGCTGGCGCCAGACTCTTGGATCGAAAGTCAGAGAGATAGGATGCTGGAAGCCGCGGGAAAGGACTTGGACTGGACGGAATACATCGCCGCGGTTGATCGCCACAGAACTCCGGCGCTGAGCTGGGCTGCGTTGCGCCGCGTTCCCGACATTCTTGTGCCCGACGGAGTCCGGCGCGAACTTCAAACGCGCAGCGACGCTTGCCGCATTAGGGCAATGCAGCTGAGCCTGCTCCTGGTTCAGGTGCTCAAGCGCTTCAACCAGGTTGGAGTTCCGGTTATGCCGTGCAAGGGACCGGTGCTTTCTTTCAACCTTTATGGCGACGCGGGGCTTCGGCAGTGCCGGGATTTGGATCTGGCTGTCGCGGAATGTGACTTGAATCAAGCGAGAACCTGCCTGGAGGACCTAGGGTGGCGCGTGGATCCGGGATACTTTCCCTTGACCCCTCGCCAGTGGAACAGTGTCCTGCGCAATGAGTACGAAATGGTCTTCGAGCATCCCCAGGCTGGTTGCACGCTGGAGCTGCAATGGGGCAATAAGTGGGAGACCGCCGAAACTACGAAAGCGCGATGGGCCAGGAGCATCCCCGCCCAATGGCAAGGTCTCTCTATCCGTCAAATGGATACCGGTGATCTGACGCGCTATCTTTCCAGTCACGGAGGGCATCATGCCTGGTTTCGCGCTAAATGGCTGGGAGATCTGGCGCGTGCACATTGTATGGGGCTGACCGATTGGGAGTCGGCTTTCCTTCAAGCTCAAATGGCCGGCGATGAGCGTGTACTGGAAGTGGGAATTGCTCTACTGAGCCAGATGTACGGAATCCCTCTTCCTGAACTTCCGAAAAATGCGGGCTTTGGTAGGGTATCCCTGCTTGTCGAGATTCCCATCCAGGCCCTCAAAGATTCGAAGGCGCCGGCATTTCGCACTGATTTGCCTTCGCTGCGATACAGGCTCCGTATCGCTCGTTACGAGCGCGTGCTACAACCTCGAAGAACCTGGCGGCGGACTGTCGGGGGGCTCTTTCGTTGCCGTGAGGATTTCAGAACGCTTCCGCTTCCCGATGGGCTTTTCTGGCTCTACAAGCCCTTGCGGCCCATACTCTGGCTGTTGCGATTCATTCGCCAAGCCACACAAGCCCCGATGGCGCGGCAAAATACTGTCTAGGGTATATCGAAAGATACCCCCTCGGTCCCGCATTCTCAGCCCAGTTTCTAAAGGTTTAGCTGCGACGGAATGGCCAAGAAGTGTTACATTCCAAAAGATTATTCGCTTGCGCGGACTCAGTAACCACGTTACAATTCCCCCAGTGAGTTATTTCCCCCTAAGGAGAACCGGAATGGCTAGCGTTGACAATGGGAAAGTTGTGCGGCGCGTTGAGACCAGGAAGGAGTGGACCTCTCCCCAACTGAAGAAATTCGGCGTTGAGGAGCTGACGGCTGCTTTTCACTCCAGCACAAAGACCGACAGTACCAGCACCCATAGCTAGTCATCCTACCGTACCCCGCAGCAGACGAGTTCTTCATTTGCAGCGGCTGTAGTGTTCACGGGTTGGAGATTTCAGCCACGAGCCGGTGAATTGACTAATCTCTCAGGTTCCTGCGGCCGTCGCGGGAAGATGGTTGATTTCTCTTCGTTATCGAACTCCGGATGAGGTCGCGTATTCTCGCTGGATGCTTCGAATCCTCCAAAATCAATAAGAAGGCAACGTTGGTATTGCGCAGGTACGCCACCGCGCTTGATGCGCAGTTTCCTTCCTTCGATCGAGTTAAATGGCCCCGGAATGCCTTTCTCCACTGTCGGCAGGCTTGTACATCTCTCTTGGGAGCCGCGGTCTAAGCGGTACAATCGAGCGCGCCATCGTGAAGCCGCTTGCTCTATCTCCGAACTGATCCCATTCATTGGCGAACGAGCGCGCGAGGCTGAAGCAGACACGATTGGCATTTAAGATATGAGAATGCCGATCGGCAGCGAGAATGAACTGAACTCTCCTTCGGCGCCCGCGCGGCTTGGAGTGCTTAGAAGCGCTGTTTTCTGGCTGTTGTTCTTCTCTTTTTCACTAACACTCGGCTATCCCACACTCAGCCGCTACGACCCCAGGAAATTGGGCAGGGACCAAACCGCATATTACAGCATGACCGCCGGTCAACCGGTGGTCGATGGAGTCCCTTTCTGTTACCGGCTTCTTGTGCCGTCTGTCGCAAAGCCATTTTATTGGCTGGCACGTGGCAGAGTTGGTACTTGGGACCCCGTGTGGTTCGGAATGCTTATTTCAAACTCCCTGTTTTGCGCGACCTTCTCATTTCTGATGCTGCTGATGGGCTACCGTATTCTCAGAGATCTTCCGGTCGCTTTTCTTGGCTGCACACTCGTCCTGTTGGACTACGCTGTTGCTGATCTATGGCTCTCGGGTTACGTGGATGCGTCGGAAGCCTGTCTCTTAATGGCGGTCGCATTGCTGATGTATTCGGACAAATGGTGGCCGCTTCCCCTCATTGGCCTTATCGGGGGTATTGCAAAACAGAGCTTCCTTCCCTTTGCGACGGTTTTTGCGATCGTCTGGTGGCTTGCAACGCCGCGTTCCAGGAGATCGAGTACTCAGCTCCTGTGGATCGCCGCGCTTGCATGTGCGGCGTTCGCTTCTATCGTTCTCGCCTATTGGCTTGTTGAGGACAAACTGATGATGCCTTGGTCAATGGCCACCTGGTGGACATTCGGTGGTATCTTGCGGGACCTTCTTCGAATCTTCAGCGACCATCGATTCCTTTATCCATTCTTCTGGCTTCTGCCGCTCGGCTTCTGGCGCTTGAACAGGTTTCCCCGGCCTTGGGTGATGGCGACCGTGATTACCGGCTTGTTTGCTTTTGGCGTCGCCGTTTACGCCAATCTCGGAGGTTCGGCCGATCGCCCTATCTTCAACGTGATTGCGCCGCTGTTTGGCCTTTCAACTGCCTGCCTGATCGGAACGGTCAGTTGGAGACGGAATCGCCCGCCTTCACAGTCAGTGTGATCGCGACAAATGTGAGAGAGCTTGAATGCAGAGCAGGTTTCGTGCTACTTGCTGTTCTTTGCAAGTGTGAGCGTTCGCTTAGCCTGGTTCGACTTTGATAACCGCAGTATCGCGTGACAAGGTGCGAAACCCGTTTGCGCCAAGCTGATCGGTTATTATTCGACCGGATGGAATGGACGGGATGAAACGACGAATCCGCTTACTGCGCTATCTCGCGATTCGGAGTCTGCAATACGCCTGGCAGTCGTTGAAGAATTCTGCCCGAGTTTTGTTGGGCCGCGAGCCACGGCACGATGAGCGTCTGATTTTCTTCCGCCAGTATTTTCTCCATTTGGCAGGCTTTAGGCATATCTGGGCCATCACCTGTGCATTGGACCCGGAGGGCGCTGTTCACGAAGGATCTTGCTGCCAGGCATTCGCAGCAATGTGGACCATCGGAACCGCCCGAGCCTGCGGATGGACATATTTGCATACGCCCTTCACCGTAATTGCTCATGCCGATCGTCCCATGGGAGAGTGGGTGAAGGCGTGGGAGTCAGTGTTCAATCTCGGTGCGGATGAACCGCTCTGCAGCCCCGCGAAATCGGGTGTTCTTAATAACGGTTACGGCGTCGGCCCGCTTGACTTGTGCTTTGGACCGCCCAACCTGAGGCTGAAGATTCAAGATTGCTTCAAGGCGCTCATTCCAGATTTCAGGCGCAAGTATTACGCAGGTCGATCACCGCGCACGAACGGCAAGATGATGGTTGCCGTGCATATCCGCCGCGGCGATGTCTCGGAACACGCGTGCACCGAGAGGTACACGAGCACAGAAAATGTCTTGCGCATGACCAACTCGGTAAAGTCCATCCTCGAAACTTGCGGCATTCCGGTCAGCATCGGAGTCTACTCTCAGGGCAATGCCGGGGATTTTGAAGAATTGTCCTCGCTTGACCCCAGCTTATATCTCGACGCCGACCCGATCTGGACGTTACAAGAACTTGTCGAGGCTGACATCCTCATAGTCGCTAAGAGTTATTACAGCTATTATGCCGGCATCATATCGGATGGCATCAAAATCTTCGAACCGTGCGGCTATCCGGAGTCAAACCCTCGCTTCTCGACAGTTTTCCATTGGACGCTCTTCTCGGAATTGGATGATTGGCTGCCGTGCCAGGCGGACGGCTCTGTTGATCACGCACTCCTTGAACGAAAACTGGCACGCCTCTTGGCAGAAAGAGCTGTGGTTGCGGGCCAGCCTGCCCGGCCGACAGGGTAGCACGATTGGGCTTGCATCATTATCTATTCATTTATTGACTCGCCAAGGGTCTAAAGTCATACGAGACGCCGACGGTAAAGCCCGTAGGTGTCAGATCGTTGTTTCCGAAGGTATGATGCCAAAACTGGTAGTCGTAATCGCCGCGGATCCAGATATGTTCCCACACGCGGTATTCCACACCTCCGCCAGGTGAAAAGACGGAAAAGGTGTCATGCGAATAGGTACCGCTTGGGGGAAAATCAATGCTGCCAATGCCGGCCAGAAACTTTACGTACGGCCGGAAGCTACGGTAGCGATTCCAACCGTAGATCGGCCCGGCCAATCCCGTGTCTTGGCGCATTCTGGTTATCCCCGCAGGACGGCCAATGTCGATATCGCGCCCCTCTGCTTCAACACCCAGCCCATTCAGATCCGCCGGCATCCGGTTGGGGAACCAGTCTGCCCAAACTGAGACGCCTTCCATTCTTTGTCCAGGTCCCCAATCGATGCTGAAATCGGAGAATCCGGTGCCAATCACAATCGGCACGCCACCCCGGTTGGCAGCCGGTGAAACTTGGCAATTGCCGGACAGCCCCCCGACGCCAAGCAGCGTGGTGAAAATGACCCTAAAGATGGGCTTCAATCGCATGGTCTCTCCTTAAGAATTGACGGACGCTCTCCCCGCGAAAATCCCCCGTTCAGGGGAGAATCATTCATGACATTTCCGGATTTGCAAGGCAGAAACCAAGCAGGGCTGCAGTGACTGGCGGGATGATCTTCACGCCGCCTTACGTACCCATTGGGAAGTGGGAAACACAATTTCCATTATTCCAAGGTTATCGGATAGGTATACGGTTTGATTACCCTACTATTGATCCTTTATGTACCCGTTCACGGCCAAGGAGCCGTGCGCGCTTAGAACGCCGCGCTTCCGCCGGTTTCGAATGCTCTTGCCTGTCTGCGGCCTTTAACACTCCCAGAGCCATCACTCTCTTCACCACCTCAATTCACGTCATGCAGGCAGGGCAAAACCTCCGTCGATTCGAAATCCTCCCCGACGAAACGATTGACGAATGGTCCCTAGAAGCTGATCTTCCGCTCTGGAAACCAGGTAAGTTGGATGGTTGTAGCGGTGACAGTTTGCTGGCCAGGAAGATAGATGGGAGCTTTCCAGCGCTCGTAAGCAAAGTTTCCGTTAATCTCAAAGTTTTTGCCTATGCGCTTGACCGCTTGGAAGCTGATGTCATTTAGGGTGGTTCCCCCGGGAATGAAATCCGTCGTGGCCTTCTGATATCGGTCGCTTACCTGAATCCACTCGTTTCCGCTCAGATGGTAAGTAATCCAACCCTGCCCGCCCTTATCCTCACGGCCGATCCAGTCGCCGAACAGCTGCCCCTGATTGGTGTAGCCTTGCTTCTCGATCACCTCATAATACATAAATCTACCGCTCTGTGGGGACGGTGGATTCGGATAGTGCCCAACGTTGACGCGCGGGGCCGTCGTTGCTGCCTCACCTCGAATGGAAAGCTTGGAAAGGCCAGGCACGTGCGACAAGTACAGCCCCGGGCGCATCGCGGCCCGACGCGGTGCATCGATCGGCGAAACATCGTCGTGCACTTCTGAATCGGAATAGAGCATCAGCCACTTTTGAATAAACGGCAACCGCCAGCTGAAATCGAAAGCGCCAAAGCGCGCGCCGGGATCGGCTGGTCCATCCTTGATCGATCCCGCCGGGGAGTAAGTGCTGAAAAAACTACGCAGAAAGTCGCGGATATTGACCGGTGAATGACCCTCGCCACCCCAAATTACCGTGCGCTCAAATCCGAATTCGAGATCCCTGTAGGGCTTGAAACTGATCTTTTCTACGTGCACCCAGGGATCGCCGGGATTGGTCACGTTTGCCACGCTTGATGACGGGCTTTGCTCGTAGGCTGGGTTGGGCATGAATGTATGGCCGCGCAACGCTCCCAGAATGAATTCATAGCGAAATGGTCCCGTCAGCCGCGAGAGAAGTGGAATGCTGAGAGGCTCAATACGATTGAGTTCGAAGGCATAGAAGTTCTGTGCGTTGTTGGAAAAGGCCATGCTGGCGCCTTGTGCTGGTCCCAGCCATTGATCCTGCTTGCCGAAGGAGAAGACATGGTTCAGGCACTCGTACGAAATGTATGCCTCCAAAAACCGTCCCTGGACCGCTGATGAGATCGGTCCTTGAGGAATCGTGGTTTGGTTGTAGACGGCAGTAGTCGCACCGTAAGGAGCTGTACTCGAGGGAACGAAGTAAAGAGTCTCATCGATGTTGGAGAGCGTTTGTGCCAGCGTGGCCGAGTAGCCGGCAGCTGATGGCGAGCCCTGAAACTCGCCACGCAGATAGAGGTCAAATCGTCCCACGAACGCATCGCCGCTCGCGCCCGAATAGTTATTCAGGCCGTTGGCGTAAGGCCGGCCATAGTCGTTCACGATTGTCGAGCCTAGATGATAGCTGTCGCGCAGCGGCGTGCCGCTTATGGCGCGCGCCACACTGTAAATAGATTCGGCGCGGACAGTGCCCTTGCGTACTGCGCAGGAGTCGCGGTTGTCATCGCGCATTTCGTATTTCAGTGCTTCGTACAGCCCCTCGGCCTCGCTTGTCACCGGACCTTCATCCACATCCTCAAGACGTTCTTCGGTTTCGTCCAGCATTTGGCTCAGACTCGCACGCGTCCACGGTCGCATGCCGAGGTATACCTCGTCGACAAAGCCCAGCGCATAAAGCCGCAACACTGCAGGATAGACCCAGCTGTCGACTGGAATGTAAGGTGAACCGCGCGTGATGGGTTCGCAGTCGGATCCGGCGGCATTCGAACTGCTGGCAGACTGCCCTGCACCTTCCCCTGCCTTAGGTTGCCCTGCGGCGACGCCGACGGTGATGACGGCAAATCCGGCCAAGGCTGTCGCAGATCGGATGAAGGCCGTTACAGCCACTCTTTTGCTCACGTTCTTACTCCAGTTCTCTTTCATGCGCCGCCATCAATCGCCGGACAGATCAACGGCATCCGAAGATCGGTTTATGTATGGCACTTCGGGGCACTGCGCGCTGTTAGACGGCCTGGTTGTCGACCCAATCGTAAATCGAGAAAATGGCATCAAGCGTCAGTTCCGTGGCTGGCTGGGATTCCACCCGCAAGCATTATCACCGGCGACAATCCATGCGACAAACAACATGCGCTTTCCACCTTCCGCTGCGATCCTCCGCCAGAACAGCCCTCGCCTGGGACTCGGATTACGTCGAGTTGGAAATGGAGTTCGGCTTTCTCATACGGTACTCTGGCCCTTGCGGCTTTAATTCCGAGTTGGATAAGCTGAGATCCTATCGTCTACCATCTCGACGACGCATGCGCCGGGTCCCTGCATGCTGCATTTTCCCTTCTCTTCCCGCAGAGGCTGTGAGATCCCAACATCCCCGAATCTCAGCGCATTTCCCCAGACCTCGTGGATGTTAAATACCAATCGATCGTCTTACGCAGGCCAACTTCAAAAGGCGTTGTGGCTCTGAATCCAAACTCCTTTTCTGCTCGGCTAACGTCCAGCCGACGGCGTGGCTGACCATTCGGCTGATTCGTGTCCCACACAATCCTTCCCTTGAAGCCTGTAATCTCCGCAATGGTCTTTGCCAGTTCGCGAATCGAAAGTTCCATCCCGCTGCCCAGATTTACTGGATCGGATCTGTCATACTTCTCCGTTGCCAAAAGGATACCGTCCGCCGCGTCTTCAACATACAAGAACTCGCGTGTTGGTGACCCATCGCCCCACAACACTATCTCGCGACGACCCGCATCAACCGCCTCGACGCACTTGCGAATCAGCGCGGGGATTACATGAGAAGAGTGCAAATCAAAATTGTCGCCAGGCCCATACAGATTCACGGGCAAAAGAAAGATCGCGTTCGATCCATACTGTTCACGATATGACTGACACTGCACAAGCAACACTTTCTTGGCCAGTCCATAAGGAGCATTAGTTTCCTCCGGGTACCCGTCCCACAGATTTTCTTCACGAAAAGGCACTGGTGTGAACTTGGGATAAGCGCAAATTGTGCCGAGCACCACAGTCTTTTCAATCCCCCGGCGTCGCGCCGTCTCAATCAGCTGAATACCCATGATTGCGTTCTCGTAGAAGAATCGACCTGGGTTGGCACGATTTGCACCAATACCGCCCACGGCAGCGGCCAGGTGAATCAAAACCTCCGGCTGATAGACCTCAAACATTTGTTCAATCGCGTCGAGGTTCGTAAGATCGTATTCATTGCGTCTCGGAGCGACCACGTTGCGGCAGCCGGTTTTCTCCAGTCTCGAGATCAGATGGCGTCCGAGAAACCCGGATCCGCCCGTGACCAGGATTCTCTTTTTGGGCAATTCAATCATGGGCGTCTGCTTTCCGCAGCAGCCGCAAGCTGGAGAGCCTCGGCACCGCCCTTGAGGCGCGCTGCCAGCTCCTTGATATCGGCATCGACCATGATCCTGACCAATTCCGTAAAGGTTACCGCCGGCTCCCAGCCCAGCGCCTTCCGCGCTTTCGCGGTTTCCGCACAGAGGCAGTCGACCTCGGCGGGTCGAAAGTAGCGCGGGTCGATCTCAACGTATTCGTGCCAATCCAGGCCGGCAGTCGCGAAAGCAAGTTCGACGAATTCACGCACCGAATGGGCCTCTCCGGTCCCGATTACGTAGTCATCCGGCTGCTCCTGTTGGAGCATCAGCCACATAGCGCGAACGTAATCCGGTGCATAACCCCAATCGCGTCGCGCTTCCAAATTGCCAAGAAACAGCTTTTGCTGAACCTTAAGTTTTATGCGCGCAACGGCGCGGGTGATCTTGCGGGTAACAAATGTCTCGCCGCGACGCGGAGATTCATGGTTGAACAGGATTCCGCTGGACGCATGAATTCCATAGCTCTCGCGATAGTTCACAGTGATGTTGTGCCCAAACACTTTGGCGCAAGCATACGGACTGCGCGGATGGAAGGCCGTCTTCTCGCTTTGAGGAGGCGGCGCGCTTCCATACATTTCGCTCGATGAAGCTTGATAGAAGCGGCACTTCACACCCGTCAGCCGCATGGCTTCGAGCAGGCGAAGTGTTCCGCAGGCGACAACATCGGCGGTGAATTCCGGGATCTCGAAGCTTACCTTTACATGGCTCTGCGCGCCCAGGTTGTAGATTTCGTCTGGCTCGAGCTCATGTAGAAGCGAGGAAAGCGAGCTGCCGTCTGTGAGATCGGCATAGTGCAGGAAAAAGCGATTTTCGGATTCGTGAAGATCCCGGAAGATATGGTCGACGCGATCCGTGTTGAAACTTGATGCGCGCCGCTTGAGCCCATGTACTTCGTATCCTATAGAAAGGAGAAACTCGGTCAGATAAGAGCCGTCTTGGCCAGTACAGCCGGTGATAAGTGCCTTTCTCATTTCCTGGTGAGACCCTCCGATCCAGAAGTGAGGCTACTGGTTCCGACGCGAAAATGAACGAGGCGCGCGTGGATCGCACCTGCAACGCTTCCGAAACTGCTCCGACACCAATTGTCGGGGGACCGGTGCAGTTGCATCATGAAGCAGGCCCTTCCGGGGGTGCATAATAAGGCCAGCAGCCTGAAAGGTTCCAATCCACTGGAAGGTTCGCTGTCATTTGGCAGCAGTCATAAATTCGATTGTTCGGAAGGACGTTGCCCGAACCCGTTTCAAGAGGGAATACCGATCACTAGTGCGTGCCAACTGCTACGTTCTCGGTTTCCTTCGACGCCGCGCGCAACTGGCCGTAGATCCAGGGATAGGTCTTTGACAAACCTTCAAAAAGACTTTGCGTGGGCTCCCAGCCCAGTTCCTTGCGCAGCAATTTATTGTCGGAATTTCTACCTCGCACACCTGTCGGACCTGGTACGTGCTTGATGACGAGTTTCTTCCCGGCAATCCTCATAATCATCTCGGCCATCTGATTAATCGTCACCATTTCCTCAGATCCAATGTTAACCGGGCCTTGGAAGGAGCTTTCCATCAGCCTGCGGACAGCCTCGATGCATTCGTCGATGTAGAGGAACGAACGGGTCTGCAAGCCGTCACCCCACATTTCGATCTGTCCCCCGTCCGGCTGTTCAGCGACCTTACGCATCAGTGCGGCCGGCGCCTTTTCCTTCCCGCCCTGCCATGTGCCGTCGGGGCCGAAGATATTGTGAAAGCGGGCAATCCGGACATTGAGCCCGAAGTTGCGTGCGAAGGCCAGATAGACACGCTCGCTGAAAAGTTTTTCCCATCCATATTCACTGTCAGGAGCCGCGGGATAGGCGGTTTCCTCGGCACACTTTGGGTTGTCGGGATCTTCCTGATTGTAGGCAGGGTACATACAAGCCGAAGACGAATAGAAGATTCTTTTTACCTGGCGACGCGCGGCGAAGTCTGCGGCTTGCAGATTGATCATTGCCGAGTTATGCATGACCTGGGCATCATTCTCTCCAGTGAAAATGTACCCTGCGCCACCCATGTCGGCTGCAAACTGATAAACCTCATCCATCTCCTCATCAAGGATCGCTTCCCAGCTCTCGCGAAGGCGAAGATCTGCAATCACAAAATCATTCGCTTCGGATGGACTGTATTCAGTGTGCTTCAGGTCCGCTCCGCGCACCCAGTAGCCCTCGGCCCGTAAACGCTTTACCATGTGGCTACCGATGAAGCCGCCTGCGCCACAAACTAACGCTTTCCTGATTGCCATCGAGTTCTTCTCCTGGTAAGCGGACGCTAAATGCAAATCGTAAGAAGTTCAGTCGTGCGCCAAGATTGTTCCGCACTTCCACCGCGGGGAGATGATCTCGCCGCCTGTCCACGTAGACTAACACAGTCAGAGGTACCTTCGCAGGCCTCTATTTCGGCGTGAGCAGCCGTAATGAAGCCGGGAGTTCGCGCATATACGGTCATCCCCACCGCGGCAGAGTCTACCCTGTGATTTCTCGAAACGCTGGGCCCCTGGCGCCCGATTCTGAGACAAAATCGGCGTGGCGCCAGGCGCGATCTCGAGTCATAGGCGTAACTGCAGCAACGTCAGCTGGCAAAGTGAAATCCGCAATCATCTCAAGAAAGGGCCACGGTTTATCATGAAGCTTGGCGAAGCCGCGAATTTGAATGTTGGAGGGCGCCATCCCGATGCGTTCCAGTTCCAGTCTTAGCACTGTGAGTATTCGTCAAAAGTGGAAAGAAGGTATTACCCTCTTTGGCTGGCTCTCGTCAGAAGGTGCAAGCCTCGAGGGCATTAACAGGATGTTCCGAGAACTTGACGTTTATCGGTTGACCTATGAGCGATACACCGGGCGCCCATTCGCTTCGGCACGCACTCTTGAAATCGGATATGGCGCGCGGCCCTTCCGGCTCATCGCCATGATGAGCATGGGAATGGACGTGCGTGGCGTAGACCTCGACATGCCCATGATTCGCTTTAGCCCATTGAGACTCCTCCAGATCGTGAAGCGGAATGGTATCGAGCGCGCTCTAAAGACGTGTGTGCGCAACATAATGTTTGACCGGAGAGAGCAAGCGAAGCTTATGACCGCGCTTGAGCAGCGTGGCTACAAACTAACTATCGAACCCGCTCGATTCCTGGTTGGAGATGCCGCCACATACAACTTCGGATCCGAGCCTTTGGACCTTGTTTATTCCACCGATGTCTTCGAGCACATCCCGCCCAGCGGCCTGGAAAGCTTATTAGAGCACCTTGCTGCACAAGCCTCCCCACGGGGTTTGTTGCTCATAACCGTCAACATCTTCACTGGCATCATTGGCGGCCATCTTCCAGAGTGGTACAGTCACATGGTCAACAACGACCAACCCAAGATTTCTGAACCGTGGGAACATCTGCGAAAACGGAGATATACGCCTAACACATACTTGAATGGTTTGTCTCGCGCTGCGTACCGCAAACTTTTCAGCCGCCGTTTTGAAACCCTGGAAGAATGGGTAATCGATCCTGACTTGGGCCGACATTGGCTCACCCCGGAGGTTCGCGCCGAGCTCTCGGATTGGAGCGAAGACGAGTTGTTCTCAAACCGAGTGATGTTCACGCTCCGCCCAAGAGCCGCCGTCTGACCAGGAATTGATCGAGAAGAAATACGGGAGCCGCTTTGCGTTGAGCCCGCCGTCGCAGTTCTTCCGCTATTCGCCGGTAGCCAAGTTCCCGCTGGCACTCGACGGCAGCCTTCCGAATCGCCGGCCGCACCAGGCTGCCAGTCGGTTGGGCCAGCGACGATCCATACACGGGCGCTCGATGAGAAGAAAAAAGACAGCCCCTACCGCGACAAGAGCCGGAAGAATGAAAATCTCAGCGATAATGAGGCGCGGAAGAATGCCGCGAATGTTCGGTGATACCCTCATGTAAATGTTGTAGAAGCCTTGCAGAGCTAGCGAATGCGTCAGATAGATGCTATAGCACATACCGCCAACAATGCCGACCAAGGAAAAACGGAAGAACCTGACCAGTTGCACTCCCTTGAACGCCCCGAAGAAGGCTAGGATGAGGATAAACGGGCCCCAGAAGTTCCACGCTGCTTTGCCAATGGCAAAAACGAGGAACCAGCAAGCAGCGCTTAGTGCGTCCCAGATCCAATGGTTTTGGAGTTTGGGCATAACTGTCAGGTAGAGATCTGCTACTACGAAACCAGCAACAAAGTACCGGATCCAGAAAATAATTGTGGCATTGAGAAACGTCGTCAGCGGAGCGTCCGAGCCAGGCGGAAACGGAATTGTTCCGTCGGCAATGCGGAGAAGAACGGCCCCATACAAAAATAAGAATCCCAACAGCAGACACCGGCGAATGAGCGCGGATTCGCGAAAAAACAGTGGGGCAATAAGCGGGACGAGAAGGTAAAACTGGATTTCGATTTCCAGCGACCAGCCTACTATCTGCACCACTGGTGCGGTGTGATAGATAATCATGTGAACATAAAAAAGGCCTGCGATGAAATGAGGCAGGATCAGCATGAACGTTAGACCTCTCGCTGCCATCACTGGGAACAAACGAATAAGTTGACTCAGAACATATGGCGGTTCTAGTCGGGTCAGTCGCCGCAAGAAATATTGTTTGATTGAAACCTTCTGAGCGCCGAGCAGATATGCCCTGGCGAAGGGAATCCCAAGCACAAATCCGCTGATCGCAAAGAAAATAGCGACACCGCGATCGCCATGGAAAAGCATCCGTCGGAACAAATGCAGCACGCGAAATGCAGGGTATGCATGGTTGGAGACGTGAATAATTGTCATCACGCCAATGTGATAAACCATTACCGACACAATGGCAATGAATCGCAAGCCGTCAATTTCGGGAATATACTGTCCGCCCGAGGTGACTCGCCTAAAGATTCGAATAATCCATTTTCTCCCCTGAGGCTCCGGCTCATCGACCATCACATCGCCTCGAAAGGAAGTGTGTCCGTTTGCATTAACATCTCATGTTACTCCGGCCGCTGCTTTTCGATCAGGCTGCGCTCTTGCAAAGTTCGCCCGCCACATTTCGCTTCGTTTAGCTCAGGCAGCAAATTGAAGGATCTCTGCTCATCGACGGTACTTCATCTTTGCCCATGATCTAAGGATTTAGCGCTACTTATTGGGCACCCTATCAAGTACATAGTCATACTGTTGCGTGACCGTCGTGTAGATACTAAACCGGCGTTGGCTCCTCTTTCCCATCAGGTTGCGCGACTTATGTGGAGAATCTGTGTCCCCTAGGAATCACGACTCGCAGCTTGTTCAAGTTCACTCGTCTTCAGGACGATCATCCATTCATAGAACCCTATCAGGGCGGAATAAGTAAGCCCCGCGGTTCCATCCAGAAACCCGCACTTTAGAACATACATCACGAAAAACTTGATCAATGGTCTAAGCGGCAGCCGATAGTAAAGCTCTTTCACATTGTGGCGGCGATCGCGAGTATTTCCTTCCAGGAGCAAATCGCTGAAGCCGATCTTCTTGCCAATCCTCCGGCTTTCCATGATTTGCTGTGCCTCCTGCGTGCTGTAGAAATTATGGCGAGCTACCCAGTCGGCTAAGCCCTTACTGAATGGGTAGTGATTAAGATATCCGTCGACTGTGGAAACGGGACCATCCGGTTTCGAAATGCAGTGACCAAGTCGCTCGTAATGCATCTTCTCTGGACGAAAAAGTCGATCGTAAAGCGAGGTCATCTGAACATGCTTCAGCCACGTATCAAGAAAAAAATCCCTCCGCCGAACCCTGAATGCAACGTTGCCGTCGGGATTGGCCACAGCGCGTTGCATCGATTCTGCCAGCTTCGGCGTTACACGTTCGTCTGCGTCGAAGTAGAAAACCCACGGGTAGCGAAACGGTATATTTGTCAAGGCCCAATTCTGATGTTGCGAGAAACTGTCAAAGTCTCGGAACCACACCTTGGCTCCGTATTCCTTGGCGATCTCAACAGTCCTGTCTGAGCTGTTCGAATCGAGCACATGGATATCATCAGACCATTTCACTGTCTCCAGACACGCAGGCAGGTTGTTCTCTTCGTTCAATGTCAGCACAAGGATTGAAATCATAGCGACGCGATTTTACCGTGACAAGACTACGGGATCAAATGCGGTTAATTAACTCCATAGATGGCCTGAGCTATCTGTAACCCGGAATCGCAGGCTGAAGACAAGCATTGCGCTCTCCCCATTGCGAGTTTCCTGCTGCCATTTTCATCTGGACTTATTTCCTTATCCTCCACATCCGGAACATCACGGGAGCATTGAGGTAGAAAGAACGGCTTCCCGAATTCCTCACGAACCGCTCAACTCGCGGCCTGATAGAATGCTCATCTGTTGTGCGCTGTGCTTGTTGCGAGTCGCATTGGACCGGAAGCAGAAACTCTGGATAACTCTATGTGAGCTTGCCTAACTCCTCGACACTCCGTTTCGAAGAACAGTTAGGCAGATCGGCGTTCCCCGAATCCCAGCCAGTGCCGTCGTTCTTGCCAAGAGGGGATGTCACGGACAAAAACAGCTGCTCGATGGCCAGGGCTGTTTGGCTCATTGAGAAATGCGACTGGAAACATCGTCGTGTCCGGGCGGCCATGGCGTCACGCTCCGCAGGAAGCATTCCAAGCCAGCGACGTAACATGCGCTCAGTGCCTTGCGGCGTGTCGTCATCGACCACGCCTGCTTTGTCCTTTTCGATCTCGGGCCAGATATTTACCTGATTGCTGATGAGCACCGGACGACCTACAGCGAGAGATTCGACAACCGCGATACCAAAGTTTTCCGAGTGAGACGGCAGCACTAATGCGTCACAGGCCCGAAGGGCACCCCATTTGAGATCCCCACCAATGCTGCCGGGCCAATGGACTCTCCTGGCGATGCCCGCTTCTTCAGCCGCGCGCTGAAGGTTCACCTGAATTCCCATCTGATCGGGACCAGCAACCACGAGGTCCACATCCGGGACTGAAGCTGCAATCCGACCGAATGCTTCGAGAAGCATGTCGCATCCCTTCTTCGCATGGATGCGAGCCAGGAACAACAAATAGCGGCGTCCACGGAGTTCCGGAAACCTGCGATAGAATGCATCAATTTGGGCGGCTGGGTCAGCTTGCGCCTCTTCGGGATCGTTGATGCCCAACCCCACCACGACGCTGTTCCATTTGTTTGGACGAAAGCTGGACTTCGCCAAATCCCGCTCCGATTCTGCCGTAAAGAAGACGCCCAGCGCGTCACGGAAAACGGAATACTGTATGGGCCAGTAGAGCATCTTCTTGAGGTGCTTGAGCGGATACCTCCGGTGGAACCAGGGATCGAGAGCGCCATGGACGAATATTCCGTAGGGTACCCCGGTTTGACGCGCCGCGAATCGAAGTGCAACCCCCGGGAAAGACCATATCCCGTGCATGACTATCCCGGCGAAACGACCTGAATTCTTAGGGAGCCAGTGCCAAAGCCGCGGAGAAAACCGGTACCTGCCCAGAAAAGACTGTCCGAGAGCATGCACGGGACAGCAAAGATCCGCCAGAAATGGCTCGCTGGGATCGTCCATGCAAACCACTTCCATCCGGGCGCCTACTTTGAGGTACGCCTTCGCAAGCTGGCGCACCGCCTCTGGCGGACCGCCCGTCGCTGGAGAAAGACTATCGATGATGTGAAGCGTGCTCATGAGACCTACGCTCGCGGCGGAGGAGGCACTCGATCGAACTCGGCTGATGAGCGATCAACTGGCAAGCGGTCCCGGTAGCGCAACATCAGGGGCACAAGATGTCGGGCTTCCCAATAGCGTGGGATAAAACGCCGCGGATTGGAAGAGCTGCGCCATAGCCAGCCAAGGCCCACTTCGTCAACCCACACTGGAATTCGGACTTGGTCTCCGGAGAGAAACGCAATGGCCGCGCCAACGCAATGAATTGCCGGTCGATAACTCAGGTTCTGCTTGAGATAGAATCCGAGCCGCTCCTGAGTCCCGCCACCAATGCCAAGTACAAGGTGCCTCGGCTGGCGCTTTTCAAGCCGTTCAAGTAGGTCTCGATCGCAAATCACTGCGCCATAAGTGGGCGCGATGTAAAGATTGTCATCGTCCACTGGTACGCCCTTGCCACGCAGCCACTCAGCGTTGCGCTCAGCCGATGCCGCCGAAGGCATCACCCAGAAACTGTTCTGGGGTTGTCGAATGTCCGCCTGTTCGATCAAGGCGCGCAGATACTTGAGCCCCGAGAGCTTGGAAATGCGCGCGCGCTGCATCATATTCCAGAGCAGCACCATTAGAGTGCTGTCCGCTATTGCGAAGTCCGCACCGAGCAACGCATCGCGATACTTTTCATCGAGAGCAAGATTCTTGAGCGCGGGCGCGGCGGGCACCACCACCAATCCGCCCTGCCGGGAGACTTCGTCAATAGCAGCCTGAGCATCTCCGATGAAGAACCGAATGCCCAGGATCGTCTGGAAGCGCCCCGCGAATGAAACTGGCGAACTCATAATCGTCTCAGCTAGGCGGTTGGCTTGGCGAGGCCGCTGATGTCATGACGCTCGAGTTGGTGCGCTTTCTCTCTTTCACTTTCACTGCGGGCACTCCCGCATATACTCCCCATGGCTCGAGATCGCGCGTTGCGACCGAACCCAGTCCCAGCACAGCGCCCTCGCCCACGTTTACTCCTGGACCCACTGAAGCCCGCGCGCATATCCAGGCGTAGGCTCCGACGACCATGGAAAAAGCGAGCAACGGAAATGCAGGGTCGTCGAAATCATGGGTCGCGCCGCAAACATAGGCGCCTTGCGATACGATTGCGTGCGATCGGAAGAGCATTGGCGCCGGGTTATAGATTTCAGCGCGATCGCCGGCCGTGACTTGATCGGCGCATATCAGATTCCATGGAGCCCACACTTTCGATCCGGGATAGAAATGGCAGTTCGGCCCCATCTTTGCTCCGAACGCCTTTAGCAGCAGGGCACGCCAGCAATGAAGTGGGCGCGGAGAAGTCCGATAAAAAACCAGCCAACAGACGCTCCATGCCATCCGCCCGAGTCTGTCCCGTAGCGAGAAAGCCGGACGGAGATATGGGTCTTTTGCCGGATCCGCTGAAATGTGATCCGCTGCGTTGTAGTAAATCTGCCTGGTCATTCCGCCATCAATCGATGGAACCTTTCCTCTCCTAAGTCAGGCTGCAGGTGGACTGCCGCGGACTTTGTCGAGGTAACTCAAATCGACCACTATCACTCACTATAAGTTTAGAGCCTGCGGAATCATTTGCAACCGACTGACGTAAGATTCTTGTCCACAGCCTGCTGGCAGCATTCGAATAAGAGACCTACAGAGCGTGGCCAATTCAGGCGCGTCGTGAACTCATGATAGGCTCCCAGCGACAACCTTTGATAGAGCCCTGGCGTGGTGAGGGCCACAGAGATAATTTCTGCAAAACGCGAGGCCGGAGAGCCTGGCGGCAAGCAAAACCCGCTGACATTGTTCCGAACATAATCCTGAACTCCGCCGGTGGCATACGAGACGACGGGCAGACCAAATGAATTTGCCTCGCA
Source organism: Acidobacteriaceae bacterium (assembly GCA_030040935.1). Taxonomy (GTDB): domain Bacteria; phylum Acidobacteriota; class Terriglobia; order Terriglobales; family Acidobacteriaceae; genus Telmatobacter. Next base: position 21,468 of record JASHSG010000056.1, read on the forward strand.
GAACACAATTGCGGAAGCCTCTGCGCGTGAAGGGAGAATGAAGAAATCAGCTTCGCTATATAAATCTGAAAGACGACGCAACCCATCGGGAGAATTCTTATCGATGAACCCGAAAGGTTCTACAAAATCAGGCAGGATTCGCGCCGGCTTTGCTCCGACGACGCGAAGCCGTGTAGCTATGCCCGCCTCATTGAGCAGCTTCGCTGTTTCGGTTGCCGTGTCGCCTCCCTTCCGTTCCCAGTCGCTTCCAACAAAAAGTAACTGACAACTGCGAGGCCCGCGCTCGCGCTTCTCGCGAGCAGCCGCTGCAATCTGCTCTCCTGTGCGTTGAGACGGCATGTTCGGACCAAAAGGCAGCAGGCGGATCTTTTCCGGATCGGTTAACTTTTTCGCCGCTTCTGCCGCCCATGTGGATGAATAGGCAGCAATCGTGCATCGGCGGAGCGCTTCCTCCTCCTGCCACCTGTTCCGTTCCAATGCTGCAGCGGTGAGATTGGAAAAACTTCCGTCGTAGTACCCGTGCATCTGGTGAAACACGGCGTCAGTCCAAAAGATGACGGGTTGAGAACACTCCAGCAAACTGATCGGGATGGAGCTGGTTGCAAAGACCACGTCGACCGGATGTTCGCGCAGCTTTATCGATATTTGCCTGGCGAAAGAGCGTAAAGCTACGGGATGCCGTTCAAGGGATGCCGCCTTGCCCTGAACACGGGCCAGTATTCCCGGCAAGACGAGATGGCGTCTGTAGTTGCGGTCGAGCGGCGAAAACAGCTCCACCTCAGCGTTCAGCTCCCGAAGATGCTTCAGAATGTGAAACGGTATACCTGACCAGGTCCTGATGTCAGCCGCATCGTCAACGCTCACAAAACCGATCTTCATTCCAGCCCATCCACCCTTGTGCTCGGCGCAGCGTGCAATGATTACGACACTTCGGATCGCATCGTGTGTGAATCAAAAGCGGTCAGCTCGGCTGACTGTTTGCTCAGCTTTCATTGCGAATCCTTCGTACGGTGCGGATATACCTAGCAAGTCGAAAACTTTTGGAAGCCTTCGAGAAGCGTATCGGCCCATCGAGCCGGCGTAAACTGCTTTGACAACGAATGGCTGGCTCTCGACATGGCATCCAGCCGCGCATCGCTGAAATTGCTGACATGAAACATCAGTGCCGCAAGTTCCTTCGCATCCCAGGCATCAAAAATGTAGCCGTTGTAATTGTCCTGTACCAGGTGCACCACTGCACCGACGATCTCAGAGGCAAGAATCAACAGCCCGGCGGATGCCGCCTCGTGGATGACCACTCCCCAGTGATCAATATTGCTCGGAAGTATTATGCATCCCGACGAAGCAAGGATGTCGCAAAGGCGGTCCGGCTGCACAAACCCTTCAACACGAATTCCCGGTTTTCCTTCTAGCCGAGGACCAAGAGAGCCGGCGCCGCAACAAACCAGGGGCCAAGGGTCGACTGACCCCTCGCGATACGCCTCGTAAGCTTTGACGAGCTGCTCTATACCCTTGTGCAAAGCAAACTCTCCCAAAAACAGAAAGGATCGCGGCACGGCGCGTCCCGCAGCCACGCGCGATTTGTGCAAGGTCTCAATCGCGGGTTGATCACAGGACAAGGAGCCCCTGAGTACATTGAATTGCTCGAATCCCAATTTCCTGGCAAAAACTGCCTGCCGTTCGCCTGGAACCCACACGGCATCGGCGAGGGGACGGACATACCAGGGCGCGATGAGCGTGCCCAACCGCTGTTTCGGCGTGGCCTCCCAGGGGTTGTCGATCACGAGGACGCGCCAGCACTGTTTGGCCATTGCTTTCGCTGCCCCGCGATACGACGGCACATGCCATCCGCAGATCACCAGTATGTTCGGATCGAACGCATGCAGCCGCTGTCGAAGTGGAGCAAAATCATCCATCGATTGCCACACCAGACGATTTCGAATCCATTCAAACTGGGTGTCGTTGAATGGCGCTTGCTGCACCGACCCCTGGTGGCAAACGAATAATTCGACATCTTCGCGCCTAGCGAGTTCCTTCAAACAGGCATTTAGATAACCGGACATGCAGGTCCAGAGGACGGCAATCCTCATTCGCCGCCTTCCCTTCCGATCATCGCCTTCGGCCACAACCTCGAGCGAATCAGAAGACCTTCAACTCTATAAAGGAATCGCCACAGATCGTCGATTGCACGCCAGTCCCGCCCGCGAATCTGGCGAAAGATGCGCTTGCAATCATTCCGGTAGGCATCCAGGAGCCTACCGGTTCCCGAAATCGATGCACCGTGGATCCGGAAAGCAGCCAGGTCCGCGTCGATATAGCCGACTCTGGCTCCCATGTGTACCATCGACACAAACAACTCGCCATCCCAGCTGGTGCGATTCTCCGTGTTGAAACCAGGTGACAAACCAAAGGCCTCACGCCGAAAAAATGTTGCCTGCTGAAGCCAGCGAATACCACCACACAGATAACGGCGGACCGTGAAGTCCCTTGCCCTTACATGGCGCAAAGACCGCCCGTTGGAGTCAACGATGTACCCGTTGCCCATGACGATATCGCATTGCGGATTAGACTCGAAAAACCTCGCAACCCGGCTTAGGGACCCTGGCAGCAAGTAATCATCCGCATTCAAAAATCCGAAGACTTCACCGCTTGCTCGGCTAAATCCCTTATTTAGTCCATCCGCGGCGCCCTTGTCTGCTTCAAAGACGACCTGAGCTATCTGCTCTCCGTAACTCCGGATGAATTCGCGGCTACCGTCTGTCGAGCCGGGATCGACGACAATGTACTCCAAGTCAGGGTGGTCTTGCTGCAGGACTGAATCGATCGCCTCCCGCAGGAAGGCTCGTTGGTTATATGACAAAGTAACAATACTGATCTTCACGCTGCTGTTTTCGGCTTACTCTGATGTGTTCACTTGGAAGGAGCGGTCAGGGTGGCTTTTTCGACGGAAGCTCATTGAGCTTTCTCAGATTCTGCGATCGAAAATTTCGACTCCGCCGCCTGTTGCCAAACGGGATGTGACGAAGGGCCAATCTCTAACGAAGAGAGAATTTGAAGATTTGAGATCAATTGGCTCTCGGCTCAGGTGGCGGCAAAAGGGATCGTAGTACGCTCTCTCAAACTCGTACTTATGTAGAATGTGCAAGCTTCCTCCTGTGACCGTCTCCAATTCGATAACTTTAAGGCAGGGCATTGCGAGAAGTGCCGTTGCTCCTTGCAGGACGCCCTCCTCGGCTCCTTCCACATCCACTTTCATCATGATCGGCTCTAGCCCTTCAATAACAGTATCGAGCCGTTCTTGGCAAACTGTTCGGGTATTCCTATCGTCGGCGTCCGCTATCTTGTTTGTGGAGTCGTGGCCCACTGTAAACTGAACCTCGCCGCCCTTCTCCCCCAAAGCACATTCATAGACCTTTACCATCGCCTCGAGGCCATTGACTGTAATGTTCCTTTCGAGGCGTCGTACAGTTCCCGGGTCCGGTTCAAATGCGAACGTTCTGGCTCGGCAAACCCCTGAGGCGAGTACCGTAAAGGTGCCGACATTGGCTCCAATGTCCAGAAATAAATCACCTTCCCGAAGAAAGTGCAGCGGAATCATCATGTCAGGAAACTCGTGCAGACCAACGTAGATGTTACTGGTCGCTCCTACCATCCCGCGTTGAACCGCGAGCCGCTGCCCTCCAATCCAGGTGAAGAGTACCTCGTCCTGCATCCGGCTGCGTAGCTGCCACCATGAGAATCGCGCCCATGCTCTTAAAGGCGCAGAACGAGTGAGAGGATGGGCCGAAAAAAATCGCTGCAAGTTCACCAGATCGCTGATGACTTTCATCCTATATATCGGCCCCCACTCTTCTGCTGTGTGCTATTCTCTCGGGCGGTGCGCGAGCCGCGGCAGGACTCAGATTTTAAAGGCAAACAGGACGCGGGATACAGCTCCTGGAATCAATGTTGCAGTCGCGGCGCTAACTTGGTCTTTATCCTATTTTTCGCTCTGCTGGCCGGGATTTGCTCCGCAGTCCCAGAAGCGGTGTCCATAAGAGTCATCAGCAACACGAAACTGTAGGGAAAGGTAAATCGCGCGTCAGTTCCCCAAGGAGAAAACAAAACGTTCCATAGCAGCAAAAATGCCAGAAAGCTCCCTACCGGAAGTAACTCCGCGTCCGCAGGATAGGCACGCATCAATACCCTAGCAGTTGAGACCAGAATCCACACCCAAAAGACCGCGCCAAGAATGCCTGCGTCGACCCAAGCGCCAAAGAAGTACGAATGCTCCGGGATATAGCCGCTCCTCATATCATCAGGCGTGATCGATTTGGCGGCAATCCTGTAACCCAGCAAAAGCAGCGCCCGATGCATTTGAATGATATAAATCGGATCTTTTGCCCAGGAACCGTGGCCCAAAATGGGCGAATCATAAATGGCGGGAATCGTCGCCAATAGTTCTATTCGCCCGCCCAGGAGCACCCCGTATTTCCCACTGGATTCTTGCTCATACTTCCGTTGTGCGTCCTCGCCCAGGATTCCCGCTTTGGCCGCGCGTCCGTACGCCCACATTACGCCAACAACGCCCACTAAGATCGAAACGGCCAGAGCAATTGCCGTTCTGGCCCTCAGTTTCGAGTTCCCGGGGCCCTTTCTGCGCATGATGCGGATCACGGAAAGGTATAACGCGGCCGCCAGGCATTCTCCTCCAGTGTTCCGGCTCCCCTGCACCATGTTGAAGGCGCCCATAATTAGAGCCAAAGTGATGGGCCAATGGCTGCGGCGCTCCTTGCCCGAAGCAATGAGAAACACTCCCAGGCTCACTGAATACGCGAACACAAATTTCCACGCGACTGTCTCCGACGCCCCCTCCAGGATCTCGGTGGGGTTAACATAGAACAAAAGTACACCACCGATTGCCAGCCCCCACCCGAAGAGCACGAGCCGCCGTGGCCGCCCATACAACAAAGTCCAGAACACGGTTAGATTGACAAGGGTCATCCCGATGTTGCTCCAGCCGCGCGCATAGTCCGAGAAAGCTGAGTGCCTCACGATATCCGTTACGCATAATGAGGCAAGCCACAACAAACCTAAGACTAAAGTCCACCTGGCGACCGGCGTCGGAATCCTTATCTTTCTGTCAAAAACAAGATACAAGAATACTGCCAGCATCATTAGGTCGGAGCCGTTTAATACACCAATCAGGGTTATCCGAACAAATTGCAGGCATGGAATTAGAATGATAAGTACATCTACACCTTCAACGCCGCTGCGACGGCGTCGCGATGGCGTCGCGCCAGGAGATTTTGCCTGGAGAGTATTAGAGGTCATCTTGGCTTGTGATCCGGTTGTCGATGCCGCCTCGGTGCAACAACTGCGCGGCGCAGGGCTCTTAGTTGAGCTCTCCAACCCCGTCCAATTTCCTATCGCCTTTTCGCTGTAACGCGCCTGATTCGCGTGGTCATCGCAGTCTTCAGCGATCGTTTGACTATGCCTACGGCCTCACCCACGGGGAAATCGCGGTGTCGCAGTTGCTGCTGGGATGCCAGAAACAGGCGCGGATGGACCACGTTCATCTGGCGAGGATTTGTCGCGTCGAATGCAAGCCGAAGTGATTCACTCTGCTTCAGGATGGCAGTATCTACGTAGAGAAAGCAGTTTTGCGCATACCAACATTCGATTTCCTCGCTATCCCAAATCCTCTTCCGAATCGAATCAATGGGCACATAATCGTGCCGCTGGAACAATGCTGCCCAATAGTCCTGCCACTGTTCATTCAAATGCTCAATGCCGCCTTGGAATGGAATCGCCGCCGAAAAAAGCACCGCTGGCGCCAACTGCACCAGGGATTCCACAAAGTCTTCTGCGGAACTCGACGGAAGATGCTCGGCAACTTCTAGGGAAATCGCCAGATCGAACACGCGGGGAAGTCTGAAGGGTGTCGAAAGATCCATCGCAATGAACTGCTCCCTCGGGATCTGAAGCGTCTCGCGGTCCACATAATCACCGTCAATGCCAGTTACATCCGTCAAGCCATTCTCTCTGAATACCGAGAGCCATGCTCCGTTGCTGCAGCCCACATCGACCACGGTTGTGGGTCGAATCAATTCCATGACAATCGGCACGACCGCACGAGCCGAGCGTTGAGCCCCTTCTCGGACTCCCTCGTGAAAGGCCTCGCTGTAAGCTGTTCTGCGCATATCCCGCTTTCCTTCTCGGCTTCCTGCTCTTTTGTTCTGATTCAGTCTTACCGGTCTTCCTCCTTGACCGCTCACCGGATCGAACCGCAGGCAAGCATTACATGAACTACGTTCTCAGAAACACTCCGTCCACTTGCAATGGATCGCCAGTTTCCGGTTGAAAAAACGCCGGAGCCATGCCCACCATTCGAAAACCCATCCGATAGATCATGGTGATCATTTCGTCGATCAGAGGCTGTCCTTCATACAACGGAACAAGGGAAAGCTCGCATTCCAGCCCCTGAACACGAGGCATCAACCGCGAAGCACCTTCGAGCACCTCAGCTTCGTATCCTTGAGTGTCGATCTTTAGCCATACGTGGTCATCAGGACTCAACGACGTCATCACACAATCGTCAAGAGTACATACGGAAATTTCCTCGCCTGAAATGTACACAGAATCAGGCGCACTTGCTGAATGCTTCTCGAGCATTGGAAGCAGTGAACTCGACCAGCTATTCTTTGCTACATTGATCATGGACCTGCCCGGCTTAGCGCCACACGCGCAGTTGACTGTCTTCCAAAGATCGTCTCCGGCGGCTGACTTGGCGAGATCTGCAAAGGCCTCGCTCAGTGGTTCGTAGGACCATATCCTGCCTCGGTATCCTGTCCTCCGCAACTCGAACGCATATGCTCCGGTATTGGCGCCGATGTCGAGCACAAGATTGATTCCCAGCCGTTGCATCACCCTGGGCCGGTGGGCTGATAGAAACCACGATGATTTATGTACCTCGTAACCAAATGTGTTCACGAGGGAGCGAATGGCGCGTTTCATTCAACTTCCGCCTTCCTGAAGCCAGATGCGTGACCAAACTCTCAATTGCTCTTTGCAAACGATCTATCGCGCATGACGATTCGACGAGCAATTTGAAGACGGACGTCACCTTAGAACCCTTCAGCCGGAGTCTTGGTAACCGCGTCGCCTCCCGCCAGCGGAAAATGCTCGGAGAGCGGGTCCTTCGAACGAAGCAAGAAGCGCATTCGTATGCGAAGATAAAGTGTGCACGAAGCTGTCGCCATGCCAAATGCCGTGGCCGCTTCTCCTACCGTCAGGTGCTTGTACGAGAGTCCAATGCCTAACAAGACTCCCGCATTCACAAGAAACTGAATCGCACTTGAAAAGGCCATATCGCGGGCATTCCCCAGCCCGATGAGCATATAGTAGGCGGATGACCCAAGAAGGCTTGCAAACGCTCCCACGAGAGCGATCCTGAAGGTATTTGGCAGCAATGGATTGAAACTTCGATGGAGCCATAGGTGAAGCAGCGGATTCATAACAATCATGAGACCAATAAAGGTCGGCAGTGCAACGGCAAGGGTTACATGCATCGCCTTCCGGTCGATCGAAAGCACACGGCTCCGTAAATTCGTCTTACCCTGGACCAGGTGGCTGCTCACCTCGGGTATCATCGGCCGGAAAGCGGCGTCGAAAACAGTTTTTACTCTCAGGCTGCCGGTAAGACACATATCATTCACTGCCACTGCCTCGAGTCCGGCATAACGAGAGAGCATCAGCCGCGAGAACGGGAGAAGCATCATCGTGAACACGCTCCCGCCAAGGATCCATCCTCCAGTGGTAAGCAGTTTTCGCGCTTTGCGACCGTTGATCCTTGTGCGTCCGATGATAGAAATGGGCATCATCATTTGGACTTGTGTGAACGAAATCACCTGTGCAACAACATAGCCGGAAAGCGTACCAATTAGCATGCCTCGGATGTCAAATCCCAGATAAAGCAGCAACCCGCAAAAGCAAACGATAAGGACTTGCACAAGCGTCTCGTTGTAACTAGTAAGATCCATCCGCCCCAGCCCGCCGACTGCCGCATTAAAGGTGGAAAAGAGTAACACAAGGACTGATAGCGCCCCTACATAGGGCAGCAAAGCATACACGGTTGCCGCATCAGCGCCGCTGAGTCTAAACCAGGAGAGGATAAAAGGTCGGATCAGGATTACAGCGCCGAGAAAGATCAGCCCAACGCCGAGAAGGATGCCACAACTGATGTTGATATAGGTCTTAACCCCCTCCCAGTCTCCCTGACCGTGGTCTTCGGCCACTAATTTCATTAATGCCCAGGGTATCCCAAGGCTCCCCAGCTGCGTGACTGAAACGACAACACTTAAGACGAGCCATAGGCCATAGCGATGATATCCAAGATAGCGAAGATAGATCGGATAGGAGAGGACACTAAGGCAAGCTCCTATTAGCGCCATGATAGAACCCGCCCCCATGTTCCTGCTGAACTGGGACCGATTGACTCTCACAACCAGTTGGCCGCCCGCACCCCTCAAAACCCGTGAAATCGACGCAACCGAGCGCTTGAGCCCGGAGCTTAGCTTCCCATCGGCCTCACTGTGCCGGAATAGATCGCGGAAGACCGTCAAACGCGGACCTTCTTCATTAACTAACGGTCTTCGGAACGAGGAATCCTTCGTCATATCTCAGAGATTACAAACCAAATGGTCGGCCGCTCCATGATTGCAAGGCAACAGACCCCGAAACATTCCAATTAAGACGCCGCATCGATCAAAGACTATGATCTGACATCCGGGTCGAATTCTCCGGGTTCTTCTGATTTCATTCTGCGTTTGTGAACCCAACCCATCCCCGGCAGCTTCCGAAACCGTGATCGGGAGTCCAAAACAGCCCCAGAGGCATCTGCAATTAACCGTTTCGTCGCACCCCCCGGATCCATCC
>JASHSG010000057.1 GCA_030040935.1 Acidobacteriaceae bacterium
GCGTCGTCGGCAATCTGCTTAAGGGCCGACTCCAGCTGATTCGCGGTGATGTCGTCGTAGGGGGTCGCCAGATGCGCCAGCCGCCCGATGTCGTTGATGCTTTCGAGCACGATGACGTAGCGGACGCCGCTTTGCGAGAGCACGTCGCGGTCGATGCGCGAGAGCGCGCTGGGGCCGGCGCCTTCGTTCAGCACGCGATTGCCGCCGATGCCCGCGTTGAGGACGGAAACGTTCTTGAGGTCAGGATCGGCATTGAGGCGAGCCGCGAGAATGTCAGGCCAGCGGAGATTGGCGTTGTGCGTGGAGAGCGCGCCGTCGGTGATCGAGTCACCGAGCGTGACGATGGCTCGCGAGCCGTCGACCGCCTCGACATCGACGCCATCGAGGAAGTACCAGGAAGAGATTTTTGCCGCGTCGGGCAGGTCCGGGGAAGCGGAAACGTCGCCGTTGGCGACGAAGTTGTCCTGGTCGGCAAACGAGTGGAAGGTCTCGGCGCGCATCACCTGCGAGGGGATATAGAAGCTGATGGCGAGGTCGGTGAGCGGTGCGACGGCGAGCGCAACGGGATCGGAGAAAAGCTCTGCGCCGGGTGGAATGCTTACAGACGTGGCCCCGCCAAAGGTGATCGCGTGGTCGCCTCCGGGCTGAATGGCGGCGCCGCCCCCGCTCACCGCCACGTGCGCGTCGCTGATGGCGAGCGGATCGAACCCGAAAGCATTGGTAAATCGCACGCGGATCTGGGCGCCGCCGGCGGAGATGTGAACGATCTCGCGCAGCGTGGTGGCGCTGAAAGGACGGACATTGAATCCGCCATCGGCCAGCATGGGAGCGGTGGCCCACGTGCCTGCCCACTGCGGGCGTGGAGGGGCCTGCGCGAGAGTCAACGCACTGACCGCAAAGACGAAGACGGTGAAGGCGACAAAGCGGAAGGAGCGGCTCAACATGAATTGGTTCCCTTTCAAAATCGAGAGAATTTGGTCAGACGATTGTTCAGTGCAAATCAAGGTTGGCGTCGAGCGGAGTGTTCTCGCTGGAGTCGCCGACGCGAATCACGAATTTGCCGGGATCGATGATCCATCTCTGGGCCGGCTCATCCCAGTAGCTGAAAGAGCGCGCGTCGAGGCTAATGGTGACGTGCCCGGTTGCGCCCGGATCGAGACGAACTTTGGCGAACCCCTTCAACTCGCGTTCGGGGCGGTCGACTTCTGCGGAAGGGTCGGAAACGTAGAGCTGGGCGACCTCGGCTCCCGCGACATTGCCGGTGTTCGTGACATCGAAAGTTACATCGACCGTTGAACCGGATTTCGCCTTCGGGGGCACTTTGAGATTTGAGAATTTGAAGGTTGTGTAGCTCAGGCCGAAGCCGAAGGGAAAGAGCGGGTGCTTGCCGGCGGTGGTCCAGTAGCGGTAGCCGACCATCAGCTTGTCGCCGTATTTGATGTGCTCGATGGTATAGTCTTTCGGTTTGCCGTCCTCGCCCACGGTGTTGAGCGTGGTGTTGTCGTTGGGATCGCCGTGATACCACCTGTATGAAGGGCTTTGGTCCCAGCTGCGATCGAAGCTGACCGGCAGCCTGCCCTCGGGGTCGTGCTGCCCGAAAAGAATCTGCGCCACGGCCGTGCCGCCCTCCTGGCCGGGATACCAGGTGTGGATGAGGACAGGAACTTTGTCGAGCCAGCGGCTGGTATCGACTCCTCCACCCGCGGTCAGCGTAACGATGACGCGGGGATTGGCCGCGGCGGCGGCTTCGATCAGCGCGTCCTGGCCGGGCGGCAGCGTGAAGGTGCGATCGGCGCCTTCGCGCTCAGTCTTAGGGTCGAAGCCAACCGAGACAACAACGACGTCAGCGTTGGCGATGGCCTTCATCTGGTCGGGAGAATCGGGAATGCCGGGGCTGTAGAACACATCTGCGCCGGGGCCGAGAAGGTTGGCGATGCCGGTGAGGATGCTGACCGGCTCGAAGGCGTGAGCCTCGGACGATCCGCCCCCGCCCGTAACTGCGGGATAAGCGTCGGGCCCGATGATCGCAACGGATTTGATTTTCGCGGGATCGAGCGGCAACAAAGGTCCTTCGTTCTTGAGCAGCACGATGCTCTCAAGAGCTCCCTCGAGAGCGACAGCGCGATCGGCGACCGAATAAGTCGAGTCGGCAGGATCGAACTGCGGACGGTCTGTCCAGCCGTAGCGCAGTTCCGTCCGGAACAGGCGCAGAAGGTGCTCGTCGATGGTCGCTTCGTTCACTTGTCCGTTTTGAACGGCAGGAACGATGTTCTTCGCGTTCATAAACCTGGGACTGGGCATCTCCAGATCGAGGCCGTTGTTGACCGCGGCGACGCCGTCGTAGGTCGCGTCCCAATCGGACATCAGAACGCCCTGAAAGCCCCATTCGCCCTTGAGGACCTTCAGGTTGAGGAAATTGTTCTGCGTGGAGTGAACGCCGTTGACGAGGTTGTAAGAATCCATCACCGCGTCAACGTGGGCTTTGGTGACGGCGGCTTCAAAAGTTGGCAGATAAATCTCGCGCATGGTGCGCTCGTCCACGTCGGCGCTGGCGTTGTGCCGATTGAACTCCTGGTCGTTGAGAGCGAAGTGCTTCACGGTCGCAGCCACTCCCTCGGATTCGACGCCTTCAATGAATGGAACCGCGAGAGAAGCGTTGAGGAATGGATCTTCGGAGAGGTACTCAAAGTTGCGCCCGCTCAGCGGTGAGCGCGCGATGTTGACGCCCGGGCCGAGCAGGAAGTTGACGTTGCGGGCGCGGGCATCGCGTCCCAGGCTCTCGCCGAGCTTGCGCGCGAAAGCGGTGTCCCAAGTGGCGGCCAGAGCCACACCGCCTGCATAAGCGGTGGTCGGTCCCCAGGTGCGCACGCCGAGAGAAGCATCGGACATTTTGAACCGCGGCAGGCCGATAGACGGCATGGGGCGCGTGAACATCTTGTCGATGCCCCCGAGGAGCTCAATCTTCTGCTCCAGCGTCAGCTTCGAGATCATGGCGCGGGCCTGAGCTTCAATGGCGGGCGAATCGGGTATGGGGGCCTGGGCGGCTGTGGCAAGGCTGCCTGCAAGAAGAACGGCAAAAATGGGAGAGAAAGCCGGAAAGAGGGAGCGGAGCCGAAGAGGTTTCATACCGCGCCCAAGTTAGCGCATTGGGCCGGCGGGTGTACAGGGCGCGGGCGAGTTTGCGCGCCCCTTTCTCGGGGATGCGGGGACTTTTTTGCGCCCGTCTAATCCATTTCAAGGCGCGTATCGTCCTATCATTCGAAGAGAAGTTTGATTTTCCCCGGGGCACAGCGAGGTCGATGCCGCGATGCGTATTCCCCGCGCGCTGTCTTTTATTTTTGCGCTACTGGCAATCGCACCCGAGCTGTGCCCAGGCGCGCGGGGGCAAGGCGCTCTCCTGTTGGAGGATGCGGCCGGTTTTTCGAGCGTGCTGTCGCCGTCGGGGCACGTTGCACTCTATTTCGCGCGTATCTGTGCCGACACTCCCACAAGGCTGCGGCGATGCGCGCCCGGCGAACTGGGCGCAGTGATCTCCCGCTACGAAGGGATTAAAGGCCGCGATTGGCTGGCCATCCCGCTTCTCCCCCACTTTTACGCAGTGGAGGACCCTCTTGCGGTTCCCACTCGGGTGGACCACAGGATGGTGGCGCAATTGCGTCAGGCCTATCACGACACGCGCTTGACGGTTCTGGGCAAGGACGTGCCGCCTGGCGGGCGCCTGATGCCGGGATGGAATCAGCTGGCGGGAGATGCATACGAGCGCCGCATCTATGCCTTCCGGTTTGAAACCACCCCGGAACAGGACGACGCCCTGATTGCCCGCCTGAACGCCGACCAGAGCCCGCCTCACTTCAGCTTTATTTCAAGGAATTGCGCCGATTTTGCGTCGGGCATTCTGAACTTCTACTTTCCCGGCGCGTTCAAGCGCCGCATCCTTCCTGACTTTGGAATCACCATGCCCAGGCAGACCGCGTACCAGCTTGAGCGCTACGCAAAGAAGCACCCGGAGATTCATTTGCAGCTGATGGAGATTCCGCAGATTCCGGGCTATCGCCGCGAAAGCGGACGGAGCAAAAGCGTTGCCGAGTCGCTTGTCGTCTCCGGCGACGTAATTCCTCTCGCGCTCCTCGATCCCTACGTGGCCGGTGGGCTGGTTCTCGATTACCTGATCTGGGGCCGCTACCCTCTGGCGCGGCAACATGCGCAGATTCTCTCGCCTGAGACGATGGGCATGCTGGCGGGCGAGGCAAACCCGAGCCTCGCCAACCTGGTCCCGGAAGGCGAAGGCCGGCAGGCCAGCGCAGTTCGCGAATCATCGCGCTGAACATGGCTGCGACCGCCAACTGAGAAAGCCGCCGCTCTCAAGTTGAATCAAGAATTTGCCCTGTGACTTAAATCACAATTGGGGGTGAATAATGTCACTGCCTCTCCCGGCCTGAGAAGCGCACACTCAGAATCCAATGAACGAGATAGCAGCGGGTCCCGGAGGAGAGTGAACGATGAGTTTCGATGAAGGCTTGAAGACCATTGTGGTCGCCACAGATCTCGAAGGCCAGGCGGAGGCTGCCCTGGAATACGCGCGCAAGCTGGCCGCCAACTACGGAGCGCGCATCGTTCTGGCTCATGGGCTCGATCCGATGGAGTATGCCGCGGTGGATGGGCTGCCGGGGAGCGTAGCGAGCCGCCTGACCGCGACGGCGCGCGAGGTGCTGAACAGGCTAGCTGACGAGCTGCTTCGAGAGGGAATTCACAGCCATTCCGAAGTGCGGCAAGGCGCCGTGGCGCAGATGCTGGTGGAGGTGGCGCGGCAGTATGAGGCCGGATTGATTGTCATTGGCACCGAGGGAATGGAAGGCGCCGGACCAGTTGTGGTGGGCGCGATCGCCGAGCAACTTGTGAGGCTGGCGCCATGTCCGGTGCTGGCCGTGGCCGCGGACTGGAACGCGGGTCCGCACCGGCCCTCGCCGGGTGGGCCGGTGCTGCTGGCCGTGGAACGCAATGAGGCGGCGACCGCCGCAGCGGCTGCGGCCTACTCGCTGGCGGTAAAGTTCAATCGGCCGCTGCTCGTGCTGCACGTGCGCACGGCGGCAGAGATCAGGGCCGGCAAGGATCCTTGCGCTCAGGGCCTGGAGCAATATGGCGTCAATTTGCCGCCTCGTGCGCACCAAGCGCTCAGTGGAGGTTCAGGGTGGTTGCTCAATGAGGCTCCGGTACATTGCCTCGCGAAAGACGGCGACCTTGAAAGCGCCGTCCAGGAAGCAATCACCGAACGTCACCCCTGCATTTTGGTTGCCGGGGTAAAACGAATGAGTGGGACGCCCGGGCCTCATGGCACCGCTTTTGCTTTGCTCTCTGCTTCGCGTGTGCCGGTGCTTTGTGTTCCGGCCGAGGGATCGCGTGTCGACGTGGAGCACCTGGTCGCGCTCCCGGTAGGCGCGCCGTAGCAGACGCGGTCGATCGCTCGAGCGCATGGCGCTGATGGCTTGATCGAGATCGATGAGGATCGGTAGGGAAATGGGCGGTTGAAAGGAGAAACCGCACCGTTTGTCCAGCCAAAATCGAAGACAAATCCGGAGGTTAACGGGCCAAGGCGATGTCGTGCAGGAGATGGTCTGTGTAATGGGCCTGGGGAACGGACCACGAGCGGAGCGAATCCGCGGCTTAAGATTCTTGCAGCCGGGAACTGAGCGGGCAAATGACCAGCAATCAAGTCGATACGCGATTGGAACGGTTGATCGCCGTCGCGGCCCATCCGCTCGCAGAGCTGTTGGATTGTCCCGAGGAAACCGGGCGATTGCTGAGCGGAGAGACCAAATCCATCGATTTCGAGGCGGGCCAGGTGGTTTTTCGCCAGCTTGAGCCCTGCAAAGGTCTCTACGTCGTGGCTGGTGGCGATTTTGTGCGCAAGGCCGAGCGTTATCAGATGCGCGTCACGCTCGGTCCGGCCCGGTCGGGTGACCTGGTGGAGCTGGCCGCGGCGCTTGGAGACTTGCGTCACACCTATACCTTGAGTGCAGTCGGATCGGGATCGTTGCTTCTGGTGCCAATCGATGCCCTGCACCGGGCGTTTGAAAGCTACCCACGGCTGCGAATGCGGCTCCTCGAGGAGCTGGCCCGCGAAGTGTCGCGGGCCTACATCACCTGCTGCCTGACTCGGCTGACTCCTGCACGGCGCCGCGTCACCGCTGCGACTGCATAAGTCAGCTGCCCCTTTTCGGCGCCAGGATCCAGGACAAAAGCAGGCCGGCGGGAGCATTGGGCGTCGCGGATGGCGATTTGCGCTATACTTTTGATAACCTTTAGCCGCCAACGGTACCGGTATGGCCACGCTCCGCGCTCATCACCCCCCGGAAGATTGCCTTAATTGCGAGCATAGGCATCTGCGCATGTTCTGCAATCTCACGCCGGAGGCGCTGGCGGATTACGACCAGATCGGCATCATGATGAGCCACGCTCGCGGGGCCAAGCTGTTCTCTGAAGGCGATGCGGCGCGAAACGTCTTTGTCATCTGCTTCGGGCAGGTGAAGATCTCTTCGACTTCGCGGGACGGCAAGACGATGATCCTGAAGATCGCCGGCCCTGGCGATGTGATGGGGCTGAGCGCAGTGCTGGCCAATGTGCCGCACGAAGTGACGGCTGAAGCCATCGAGCCCTGCCAGGTAAAAACGGTGCGCAAGCAGGAGTTCATCGAGTTTCTGGGCAGGCATGGGATTGCCTCGATGCATGCGGCGCAATCGCTGAGCAGTGAATACCTGACCGTTTTCCACGATGCCAAGCGGCTGGCGCTTTCAGGCTCGGCGGCGGGACGCCTGGCTCGGCTGCTGCTCGACTGGGGACGCGCATCGGCCAACGGTAAACCGGAGATTCGCTTTACCATGGCGCTGACTCACGAGGAGATTGCCAACATGGCGGGTACCTCGCGCGAGACGGTCACGCGCCTGCTGAACCAGTTCCGCCGCGACCAGTGGATTACCATCAAGGGCACGAGCCTGACCATTGTGAAGCCGGATCAGCTCGAGCGGCTGACGGCATAACGAACAGCTTCTTCCCTCGAACAACTGTTGACCCAGGACGCTGCCGACCAGCGCGAGGTCGTCCAGACGCCGGGAAATCGGCGAGCTTCCGCTTTGTTACTGTTGATCCATGGCCAAAGGCGATACCGAAGCCGAAAAAACCTCAGCCGATCTTGAATCCCTCGTCGCCGATGTCGTCGCAAAGGCCATCAAAGCGGGCGCGAGCGACGCCGAGGCAATCGCCCGCGAAGGCGACGAGTTCAGCGTCAATGTGCGCATGGGCGAGGTCGAAACACTGAAGGAATCGGGCTCGCGCGGGCTGGGACTGCGGGCGTTCCTGGGCAGGCGGTCCGGCTCAGCTTCAACCAGCGACCTGACTGCGGACGGAATCCGTCAGCTTGTCGACGGGGCGCTGGCGCTGGCTCGGGTTACGGAAGAGGATCCTTTTGCGGGGCTCCCGGACGCGGGTGAATTCGGCAAGGCGGAGGGCGATCTGCACCTCTATTTCAGCGATGTGTACTCGCTTGAAGGGGCAGAGCGCATCGAATGGGCGCGGCGCGCCGAGGCAGCGGCCATGGCCGCCGACCCGCGCATCACCAACTCCGAAGGCGGCAGCTTTGATGCGTCGACGGGGCAGAGGGCCATGGCCAACTCGCGCGGATTTGCGGGCAGCTATCGCACCAGCTACGCGGGAGTTTCAGCCGCGCCGCTGGCGACCGATGCCGATGGAAAAATGCAGCGCGACGGATGGTGGTCAAGCGCGCGCCGGCTCAAGCTTCTCGAATCGCCCGAGGCTGTGGGCGCCGAGGCGGCAAGGCGCACGCTGCGGCGACTGGGGGCGCGGCGCGTCGCCACGCAGCGCGCTCCGATTGTCTTCGCTCCCGAAACGGCGCGGACGCTGGTCGGCTCAGTCTTCGAGGCCGCTTCAGGCGACGCGATCTGGCGCAGTGCATCGTTTCTGGCGGGGAAGCTTGGCGAGACCATCGGCCGAGCGAACCTGACCATCGTGGACGACAACACCATGCTGCTGCCCACCGGTGTGGGCGGGTTCGGAACCTCGCCGTTCGACGACGAGGGCCTGGCTTCGCAGCGCACGGTTGTCGTTGAGAACGGCGTCCTTCGCAATTATTTGTTGAACACCTACACCGCGCGCAAGCTGGGCATGAAGTCCACCCACAATGCCGCGCGGGGACTGGCAGGCGCGCCGGGGATCGGCTGCGGCAATCTCTTTCTTGAGCCGGGTACGCTGACGCCCGAGGAGATCATCGCGGAGGTTCCGGCGGGACTCTACGTAACGGGGCTCATGGGATTTGGCACGAATCTCGTCACCGGCGACTATTCACGCGGCGCGACAGGCCTTTGGATTGAAAACGGCCGGCTGACGCATGCCGTCGAAGAGGTGACGATTGCCGGCAACCTCGCGGAGATGCTGCGCAATATGACGGCGGTTGGAAACGATCTCGTCTTTCGCGGATCGGTAGCATCGCCCACGCTGAGGATAGACGGGATGACCATCGCCGGCCGGTAGCGCTGGCGGGAGCCCGAGACCGGGTGAAAATGAATCGCACTCAGGCGGAGCGCAATGTCAGCAGGGTAATCTCGGGCGGGCAGTCGAAGCGGATGGGAACGCCGACGGTGCCGAGGCCGCGATTGACGTAGAGTTGCAGATTTCCGCAGCGGAACCAGCCCTCAACATATTTTTGGCCCATGGGCGGAAGAATCAAAGATCCGATGAACGGCAGGCGAATCTGGCCGCCGTGGGTGTGACCGGCCAGCATGAGCGAGATAGCTTTGCCCTCGGGCACAACCAGCAAATCATCGGCGTAGTCGGGCGCGTGGCAAAGAAGAACGATGGGCTCGCGCGGCAGGTTGCGGATGGAGGCAGGCATGGCTGCACCGGGATCGGGGCTGCCCTGCACAGGATCGTCGACCCCGGCAAGCCAGAATCGGCCGCCTCCGCGCTCAATGGGCAGGTGCGCGTTGACGAGCACGGTGATGCCGTTGGCAGCGAGCGCCGCGGCGACCTCGGCCGAGCCGATTGCGACATCGTGATTGCCGAGAACGGCGTAGCGGCGAGAGCACTCAAGCTGATTCAGCAGATTCGCGCATTGCCACGCCGCCCCGACGGCGAATTTGGTGGGCAGAAACCCGCTGGTCACAAAATCGCCGGTGAGAAAGACCGCATCGGGGTTCAAAAGGTTGACGTGGCGAACGGCGTCGCGGACCAAAAATGGCTCAGTGTATTCATCCAGGTGAATGTCACTGATCTGCGCGATGCGAAAGCCGTCGAAATCATGAGCGAGTCCCGGCAGGAAGACCTGGCGGTGCGTGATTTCGATCCAGTGCCGCTCAATCTCGCCCCCATAGAGCGCCAGAGCGCCGCTTGCGCATGCGCTGCCAAGGAGGAAGCGGCGGCGCGTGATAGGCGCCTTAGAGATGGAAGTGAGCACTGTCATATTCCATGGTAGCGAATCCCGGCCCGTGCGCGGCTGAGCGTGGTGTGGGAGTCAGGGCTGCCAGACGCGCGCGCGTTCAGGCGGGCGTGCCAGGTTCGGATGGAACATCCGCAAAATACTCGGCGACTTCGCGCCAGTTGTTGACGCGAACGAATCCGTTTGCCGCGAGGTTATGCGGCGCGGTGTAGAGTAGTCCCTGACCTTCGAAGCGAGCGAGGTTTCTGGGCTGGTCGTCGATGAGGTAGTCGGCGCGAAGGATGGTCTTGTTCCCGCAGAAGACGTAATGGGTGGGCGGGATGAAGGAGAAGTGGCGCTGCAGCCAGCGATACTTGGGGCCCAGCGAGTTGGGAACAGCCATGGCCTGCGTGGCAATGAAAATCTCAAAGCGCGTGGCGAGATCCTTGAGCACCGGCTGCGCATCGGGAATCACTTCCAGCACTTCGAAAAAGTCTTCGGCGTCGAGAAACGCGCGAAGCTGGGCCTGGCGGTCCTGCGGTGCGATCTCCCACAACCCCTTGCCCGCGAGGTCCTCGGTTGTGACGGCTTCGTCGAAGGCCTGGTTATAGCGGCGCAGATGTTCGGCGAGCGTGTCGGCCATGACTTCATCCATATCGACACAGATGCGCAGCACGACGTTGCTCCCCAAAAATGTTTTAAGAAGAGGTTAACAGGCCCCAGGACGCTTAGACAGCGCGCTTCAGCGCGCGCCTGCGGGCACGCTATGGCCAAATGAGCAAAATCGTCAGCCAGAGCGCAGCGGCGGTGAGATACAGCAGGTTCGGGCCGATCCAGGGCGCGAAGACCGCATTGAAAACTCTGCTAGGCGCCGGCCTCGCGTGGCTTGCGCGGGGCGCGCCCTGCGCCGGGGATCATTTCGGGCTGCGGCGCTTTGGGAGCGGCGACCATCGCCGGGTCCCAGTAGAGAAGACGGCTGCAACTGTCGCAGGTAAGCAGTTTGCCCTCACGCAGCTGGTTCCAGACTTGCGGGCGCACGCCCATGCTGCAGCCTGTGCACTGCTCATTCTCAGCCCGTGCGATGCCGGTGCCGCGGGCGGAGGCGATGCGGTCAAAACGCGCCAGCCATTCCGAATCGATGGCGGCGCGGACCGCTTCGCGGTCGCTGTCGAGAGCGGCCAGCCTGGCGGCAAACTCCTCGAGGCGGGCGGCGACCGCGGCGCGAACAGCGTCCGACTCTGCCGCCAGCTGTTCTACCCGCGCGCGGGCCTTGGACAGCGCGGCTTCGTGCGCCTCGGTGCGTTCCAGGCTCGCGTATTCGTCGCTTTCCAGGCGATCGGCTTCGCTTGTGGCAAATTGAATCTCGTGCTCAACGGCAGCGGCCTGCTCGGGAGTGGTGACCGAGTCGAGTTGCACGCGGAAGCGCGAAGCCTTCTGGCGATGGCTCTCAATTTCGCGCTCCAGGCGGGTGCGCAGGGTCTCTTCGCGGCCGAGCGAGGCAGATAGATCGGCCGACTGGCGTTCGGCGGCGGCAAGCGCGGCCTCGGCCTGAGTAATCTCGGCAGGCAGCGCGCGCGTCTGCTGGTTCAGGCGAGTGCGGCTGACTTCGATGGCCTGGAGCTTTACGAGGTTTTCAATCAGAACGTCCATCTGTGAGAAGAAGTCTACGGCATCGAGGCGAGGCGAACAAGGGAACCGGGAGATTGAAAGCAGAGACGGGAAGCGATTTTGGCCCAGCGCGGCATCCAACGGGGATGAGGTTGGGCTTCCCGAGCAAAGACGGCCTGCGAAAATGGACCCAGGCGAGGATGGGCGATGGCAGCGAGGCGAGCGCGGAAAAGGCGTAAGCGCGGATGGCTGAAATGGGCCGCCGCCGCGGTCCTGTTTGTGCTTCTCTTCCTTGGCGTTGCGGTCACGGTTGCGATCCACCGCGCCGAACCCATGCTTCGCTCCGCAATCGTCGAGGAGCTCGAAGAACATTTTCATGCGCGCGTCGAGCTCGACGGCTTTCATATCTCGCTGAGGAACGGGTTGTGGGCCGAGGGCAAGGGCCTGCGCATCTGGCCGCCGGCAAATGTGGCGGGCGTGTCTGTTGCGGGCGCCAATGGAGCCGCCGTTCAAAAGCCGATCATCCAGCTGGATGAGTTCCGGTTTCATACGCCGCTGCGCTACAAGCCGGGCCAGCCCATCAGGATCGCAGTTGTGCAATTGACTGGGCTGGAAGTGGATATACCGGCCAAGCCGCACTTCAGGCATGCCGGCGCAGAATCCCCCGCCGATCCGCCGAGTGGGAGCCGCAGTTCGATGCTGCACTTCGAAATCGACAGCATGGACTGCAAAAACGCGCATTTGACCATCGAGACCGGCAAGCCGGGAAAGCAGGCGCTGGAGTTTGCCATCGCCCGCGTGAAAATGAGCCACGTGAGCGTGGCCAATTCGATCGATTTCGATGCCGAGCTCACCAACCCGCGACCGGCGGGAGCGATCGTCACTTCGGGCAGCGTTGGGCCGTGGGTCGTCGAGGACCCCGGAGAAACTCCTGTCGCGGGCAGTTACCGCTTTGAAAATGCCGATCTGGCCTCCTTCAAGGGGATCGCAGGCATTCTCAATTCGACGGGCAAGTACCAGGGCGTGCTGCGCAGTCTGCAGGTCGAAGGGCAGACGAGTACGCCCGATTTCAGGCTGACAAGCTTCGGCACCGCCATGCCGCTCGAGACAGATTTCCGCGCCACCGTGGACGGGACCAACGGGGACACGTGGCTCCAGCCCGTGCGGGCCACGCTGGGACAATCGCAATTCACCGCCGAGGGAAAGATCGTGGGTGTTCCGCCTGTAACCATGCCGAACGGGACCACGCAGCCCGGCGGGCACGAGATTGCGCTGAATGTGGACGTGAACAGCGGGCGAGCGGAGGATTTTCTGCGCCTGGTGAGCAAGAGCGGGACGCCGATCCTCACGGGCGAGCTGACGCTGAAGACGACCCTTGAGATTCCGCCGGAAGCCGGGCCGGTCGAGGAAAAGATAAAGCTGAACGGAAGTTTTCTGCTTGAGGATGCGGCCTTTACGAGCGAAAAGATTCAGAATGACGTGGGCCAGCTGAGCATGCGCGGGCGTGGCCAGCCCAGGGACGCCAGGAACGCCGGAGACCAGGTGCGCTCGGCAATCGAGAGCAATCTCGCGATGGCCGATGGAGTGGTTACGCTTCCCAATCTTAAGTACACGGTGCCGGGAGCGAAGATCGAGTTGAAGGGCACATACCGTATCGACGGCGGAGCGTTGAACTTCAGCGGGACCGTGCAGACGGAGGCAACGGTTTCGCAGATGGTCGGCGGATGGAAGGGGATTCTGCTGAAACCGGCCGATGGACTCTTCAAGAAGAATGGAGCGGGGACAGAGGTTCCCATTCATATCGATGGCACCGAACACGATCCGATGTTCGGGGTCGATTTCAAAAAGATCGGGCACACGTCGCCGCAGATTCCTGGCCAGACTCAATAAAGGGAGGGCAAGCACGGGTGAAAAAGGCGAGTACGGCGCTGCGCGCGGACGACGCCAGGGAGCTGGATTGGTGGAAGAATGCCGTGATCTACGAGGTGTACCCGCGAAGTTTTCAGGACACGAACGGCGACGGCATCGGCGACCTGAACGGGATCACGAAGCGGCTCGACTACCTGAAGGAACTGGGCGTGGATGCAATCTGGCTTACGCCCGTCTACCGGTCGCCGCATGTGGACTTCGGCTACGACATTTCCGACTACATGAGCATCGATCCGCAGTACGGCACGCTTGAGGACTTCGACCGGCTGGTGGCCGAAGCCACGGAGCGACACATCCGCGTCGTCCTGGACATGGTGATGAATCACACTTCGGACCAGCACCAGTGGTTCATTCAGTCCCGGTCGTCGCGCGAGAATCCTTATCGCGACTGGTACATGTGGCGCGACGGTAGAGCAGGGAACGCGAGCGCTCGACGGCAGCCGCCCAATAACTGGCAGTCTCTCTTCGGCCATTCGGCGTGGCAGTGGCACCAGCCGACGCGCCAGTACTATTACCACAAGTTTTATGTTGAGCAGCCGGACCTGAACTGGCACAACCCGGCAGTGCATGAGGCATTCAGGCAGGTCATGGCCTTCTGGCTCAAGCGCGGCGTGGGCGGATTTCGCTTCGACGCAATTACCACGCTGTTTGAGGACCCGGGCCTGGCCGATGAGGGAGTGCTCGTCGACAAGGACGGCAAGCCGATGATCAACGCCTTCGGCGACCCGCAACTCGACGGCTCGAAGACCGACAATCAGCCCGGAGTGCACGAAGTCATCCAGGAGATGCGCGCCGAGGCGGACAAATTCATCAGCAGCAAGTTTCCGGGCACGCGGGTCCTCATCGGCGAAACTTATCTGCACAACATTGGCGACCTGAAAAAGATGTATGGAACGCCGGAAAAGCCGGAGTTTCACCTGCCCATGAATACCCAAGTGGGAATGATCAACAGGCTGGACGTAACCGAATTCCGGCAAAAGCTTATCGACGCGGAGACGCACCTCGGCGACCACATTCCGCTGCTGCTCTTTGACAATCACGATAAACCGCGCATCGATGCGCGCTACGGAGACGGCGTGCACGACATCGACATCCAGCGCGTGATAGCAACCATCCTGCTGGCGAGCCGCGGTGCGGCCCTGATCTATTACGGAGACGAGATCGGAATGAAAACCACGCCGCCCTCGCGGAGAGATGAGGTGAAGGATCCTATGGGAATCGCGGGCTGGCCGGAAGAAAAGGGCCGCGACGGCGAACGCACGCCGATGCAATGGAACGCAACCAGGAACGCCGGGTTTACCTCTGGCACTCCGTGGCTGCCCGTGCCGCCCAGTGCGAAGACGATCAACGTGAGGACCGAAAAGAGCGACCCCAACTCGCTGCTGGCGTGGTACAAGACGCTCATCCGGCTGAAGAAGACCGTCCCGGCCTTTGCAAACGGCGCCAACATCATGCTCGACACCGAGAATACCCAAGTGCTGAGCTGGATGCGCCAGGCCGCGGGCGCGCCTCAGGTGGTGGTATGCGTCAACTTTACCGCCTGCAAAGTGGTTGCCGACCTGACCCTGGGCGAAACCGGGATGCGGCCGAGAAAATTGAAAACTTTACTCAAGAGTCCGGACGGAGCGGATAGTCTGGTCACCAGCCGAATTGTGCTCGGACCCTACGGCGCGTATATTGGCGAGGTGGTGTAAGGAACTTTTGGCTTTGGCGGCGCTGTGAGCGAGCCTCATGCGCCGCGCCCCTGGGCCACCCTGAACGACTGGCCTTCGAAACCGGCGGGATCTCAAAAAACGACGGGCGTCCAAACTAAAGTCATGGTTACTTCCACCAACCGATCCTTCTTCCGTCTAATTTTCTTGCCAGAATAGATCGATATTCTGTTTGCCCGAGGCAGCATCCCGCTTGAAAGCGGGGCGCCTCGGGGCGGGGAGCCAAACTGATCGAAAATCAGGTACATCCTGGCG